>NZ_JBPWOS010000002.1:273504-342530 GCF_055550225.1 Ornithinibacillus liuyingii
TGAAAAACTAGTAGACGCAGGGGCATGACTTTGCGTGAGTAATTATATTTAAATAAATTCACTTAATGCGGGTGTAGTTTAATGGTAAAACTCTAGCCTTCCAAGCTAATGTCGTGGGTTCGATTCCCATCACCCGCTCCATACATATGTCCTAACGCAGTGTCTCGTAATTACTTACGAGATGTTGCGTTTTTACTTTTCTTCTACAATAATTCCTCAGAATACTTAACAAAACAATTTCCACGTAGTATGGTAAAGATAATCAGAGAAGGGAGGAATGGCGATGAATACCGACCAGCTTAAACAGGAAATTATTGACTACAGTAAAGAAATTGGTATTGATAAGATTGGCTTCACAACGGCTGATGTGTTCACTGAACTAAAAGAGCGGTTGAAGCGACAGCAAGAGCTAGGGTATCAATCGGGTTTTGAAAAAGGTACTAATGAAGAACGAACGGAGCCAAAACGATTGTTGCCTGGAGCCCAATCCATCATTTCTATTGCCATGGCATACCCTTCCCGGATGAGAAAAGATGCACCTAAGAGTAGGAAGGAAGAACGGAGAGGTTTTTTCTGTCGTGCATCTTGGGGGATGGATTATCATGATGTTCTTCGGGATCGACTGCAGAAACTAGAACGATTTATCCATGAAAAAGTAACGGATGCTGTTACGAAGGTGATGGTTGACACGGGGGAGTTATCTGACCGTGCCGTAGCAGAGCGTGCAGGAGTTGGCTTTACAGGTAAAAACACCTTGCTGATTACCGAAGAATTTGGTTCCTTTGTATATTTAGGGGAACTCATCACCAATATTCCATTCATACCAGACAGCCCGATAGAGGATGGTTGTGGAGATTGTCGTAAATGTATTGACGCATGTCCAACTGGAGCGATTGTTCAAGGGGGGCAATTGAATGCACAGCGTTGTATTGCTTTTCTAACGCAAACTAAGGATTTTCTTCCTGAGGAGTTTCGTTCCAAGCTTGGAAATCGCGTTTATGGCTGTGACACATGTCAGCTAGTTTGTCCGAAGAATCAGAAGGTCGATTTTCATCATCATCCAGAATTTGAACCTGAAGACGATATTGCTAAACCACTACTTAAACCAATGCTGACAATATCCAATCGGGAATTTAAAGAACAGTTTGGCCATATTTCAGGTTCTTGGCGCGGAAAAAAACCAATTCAACGAAATGCGATTATTGGACTTGGTCATTATAAGGATAAAACGGCAGTAGACGAATTAATTTCTATTATGAATAATGACCCCCGGCCGGTAATTCGTGGTACAGCAGCATGGTCCCTAGGTAAAATCGGAACAGAGGAAGCATTTGATGCAATAACAAAAGCAATGGAAAAAGAATCGGATCAGGATGTGCTTTTTGAAATGGAGAAGGGCTTAGCATTTCGTGAAGTACAATCATCCAAAGGATAGGTGAATGGTTTATGGTAACGATTTATTATGGTGAAATTGACACACCAATCGGAAAGTTACTTATATTGACGGACGGGGAACAACTATACCGCATTGATTACGGATCATTTTCTGAGAATGAATCGAAGGTGATGAAATGGCTGGAAAAGCATATTCCACATACTTCCCTTGTTCATGATGAAGCAAAGGTTGCTCCAATAAAGGACCAGCTTGTTGCGTATTTTCAAAAGGATAGAAAAGAATTCACATTTCGCTTTGCCTTCTATGGGACTGCATTTCAAAAGAAAGTGTGGCAAACTCTGGTTGAAGAGATTCCTTTTGGGAAGGCAAAAACGTATAAGGATATTGCAATAGCTATAGGAAATCCAAAGGCTGTCCGTGCGGTTGGAGGAGCGGTAAACAAGAATCCTTTTTCCATTGTCGTTCCGTGTCATCGTGTCCTCGGGTCTGATGGCAGACTTGTGGGTTATAATGGTGGATTGGATAAGAAAGAATATTTATTAAAACACGAAGAAATTTTATCTTAGACATGCCTTCCCTCCATATATATTTTAATGGAGGGATTTTATATGAATATACTGGAGAAATTCTGGTTGGAGCTATTTGAATCAAATGATCCAAAGTTCGACTGGATAGAAAGTCATAAATTATTACATGATAAGCGTAATGTCAAGCTTGTTCGAGTACATGGGAAAGGTCATATTTACCAAAGAATGAAGTATGATCAGGAGGAAAAGGTATATTACCATTTACACTTAACGATGCTACTGAAGCAAGGGGATCATTTTACACGAGAAGAACGGACCATCCCGTACGAGTTTATTTTAAAAAATGGCAACATTATTGACCACAAGCAAACACTAGTAAGACAAACGGAAGAACCTACTGGTAAATTAGAACCTGATTCTGGGCAAAGTGAGTATGACCGATTCAGCTATGATCGCCTTGCTGCAGTTCAGTATGCAGAACGGTGGTGGAATAGTTATAATCCACAATATCGAAAATTCGATGTCGATTGTACTAACTATGTTTCCCAATGTTTGCGTGCAGGTGGAGCGCCAATGAGAGGAGCGCCGAATCGGAATCAGGGCTGGTGGTATACAGGTGATAATTGGAGTTATAGTTGGGCTGTTGCCCATTCTTTACGATGGTTTTTAGCTGGATCGACGCACGGTTTAAAGGGGACAGAAGTTGATTCTGCCAGCGAACTGCAGCCGGGTGATGTTATTTGCTATGATTTTCAAGGAGATGGCAGGTGGGACCATACAACTATTGTCGTCGCTAAAGATAGGGACGGGATGCCTTTAGTCAACGCTCATACCCAAAACAGCCGACATCGATATTGGTCATATGAAGATTCAAGTGCTTATACACCGAATATAAAATATAAGTTTTTCCGTATTGGTGATTAGTGATATAATAGTTCAGTTACTAGTGCAAAGGAATAAAGCAAGGAGAAATGAATAGTGAGTTTACATGTCGTATTATTTGAACCAGAAATTCCAGCTAATACAGGGAACATCGGAAGAACATGCTTAGCAACAGATACAAAGCTACATTTAATTCATCCATTAGGATTTTCTACGGATGAAAAGGCGGTTCGCCGAGCTGGATTAGATTATTGGCAACATGTTGATATGGCGGAGTATCAATCCATATTTGAGTTATATGATAAATATCCACAAGGGAAGTTTTATTATATTGAAAACTTCGGTACAAAGCATTATACCGATTATGATTATAGCAATATGGAGGAAGACATCTTCTTTGTCTTTGGCAAAGAATCAACAGGATTTCCTAAGGAGCTATTAGTAGGAAAAGAAGATCAATGCCTTAGAATTCATATGAATGACAAGGTTCGTTCTTTGAACTTATCCAATACAGCAGCAATCATCATATATGAAGCATTAAGACAACAAGGCTTTCCGAAATTAATCTAGGTTGGACGTCACTCACTAATATCGTGGGTGGCGTTTTTGTTTGCTATAGCAAAGTGAATATTGTCTGTACCCTGATTTGAGAGTTTGCCGTGGAAAAGGTAACAGAGAGAGGCTGTCAGTGCCCAAAAAGGAGAAAGCTCCGTGAAAAAGGTAACAGAGGAAGGCTGTCAGTGCCCAAAATGTAGAAAGTGCGGCGAAAAAGGTAACAGAGAGAGGTTGTCAGTGCCCAAAATGTAGAAAGTGCGGTGGAAAAGGTAACAGAGAGAGTTCGTCTGTACCCTAAATAGAAAATGTTAATAACAGAGAGAGCGCCTTTACTCTCTATATAGTGAATTTGCCAGAGTATAAAATGATATGTGTAAGAAAGAGGCAACCTGGAACTTATCCCCTATAAAAATCAGTACTATATTCGAGTAATCAAACACAAACATCTACCCACAAAACCCCAGCCAAACAAAAAACTAGCTCCATTTCGAAGCTAGTTTCTCTTATTTCAATTATTGATTTTTCTTAGGTACTCCTGGTTTTCCTTCATAGCCAGCAGTGAAGATGGATACTAGAAATGTTACTGAAACACCTATGATTAGGGCTAACTTCATGTTGGGGCCTCCTTTAAATTAAATACATATGTAAGAAAAGTTCATTATATCTGTCCTCATTATAGCGAAAAATATTCAGAATGTGAACTAAGATTGGTTACAAATGTATGAAATGATAAGTAAGAAAATTCGGCAAATTACTAATTCGATACAATTCTAGAATAATGGGCATAAGATATATTGTTTCCGCCCTGAAAATAAGGTATATTAGTTGATGTAGAATTAAGTCAGTTCTATAATAGAATTGCAATTAAAAACCGTTTTCATACGGAGAAATGTTAACTTCTAATGGGGGTATAAGACGTGGCACAAAATGATGAATCTTCACAAAGATTCTGGGGAGAGTTTCATGGTCCTAACATGGGGTATGTGGAAGAACAGTATGAGCTATATAAAGAGGACCCTCGAGCTATTGATCAGTCATTAAGACAGTTGTTTGATCAATATGGAGCTCCTAATTGGTTGGGCACTTCAACCGATAGTATTCAACAAAGTTCTACAAGCACTTCCATAAGCGATGTCAAGAAAATTACCTCAACCTATAGATTAGTTGAGGCTATTCGTCGTTTCGGACATTTGGAAGCAGATATTTACCCAGTAAATATTAACGAGGAAAGAAAATCGGAATTACTTAACCCACAGACCTATGGTTTAACAGAAGCAGATTTAAAAGAAATGCCTGCTAATTGGGTTTGGGAAAAAGCGCCTGTCGGTGTGGATACAGCGCTTGATGTCGTTCGCGAACTAAGAAAATATTATACGGGTACGATTACATTTGAATATGACCATGTAGATAGTGATGAAGAAAGAGCATGGTTATCCGATTATATTGAGTCAGGAAAAGCTCGTCTAGATTTAACCAATGAAGAGAAAAAGCAACTATTAGATCGTTTAGCTAACGTAGAAGGTTTTGAAGGATTTTTACAGAAGACTTTTGTCGGACAAAAGCGTTTCTCTATTGAGGGACTAGAATCCATGGTTCCTATGCTTGATCATATTGTTAAATATGCGACAGAAGATAACGTGGAAAATATTATGATGGGGATGGCACACCGTGGTAGATTAAGTGTGCTAGCGCATATATTAGGTAAACCAATGGATAAAATCTTCTCTGAATTCCATCATTCACCGAACAAGGAGTTAATTCCTTCAGAAGGTTCTAGAGGCATTAACTATGGATGGACTGGAGATGTTAAATACCATTTTGGTGCGGTTAAGGATGTAAAAGATGGAGAAGAAACAACGATAAAGATTACTTTAGCACATAATCCATCACATCTGGAATTTGTTAATCCGGTAGTAGAAGGATTTGCTAGAGCAGCACAGGATGATCGTACGCAAAGTGGGTATCCAAAGCAGGATGTTTCTAAAGCGATTCCAGTATTAATTCATGGTGATGCTGCATTTATCGGGGAAGGTGTCGTTGCAGAAACACTTAATCTGGCAAATTTACCTGGATATAGAACCGGTGGAACATTACACATCATTGCGAATAACTTGTTAGGGTATACAACGGACAGGGAGGATGGCCGTTCAACTCGTTATGCAAGTGATTTAGCAAAAGGATTCGAAATTCCAGTTATTCACGTAAATGCGGATGACCCAATTGCTTGTGTGTCAGCGATAAAACTCGCTTATGACTATCGTCAGAAGTTCAACAAGGATATTTTAATAGACTTAGTCGGATATCGTCGTTATGGTCACAATGAAATGGATGAGCCTAGGGTGACACAACCTAAGCTATATAGCTTGATCGATAATCATCCAACTCCTGCCAATGTTTTTGCTAATGAATTAATGGGTAAAGGAGTAATAACAAAAGAAGAATTTGACCAAATGGTAGAGAAGGTTGAACAAAATCTAAAAGCAATTTACGATGGTATGAAAGAAACGGAAATTGCTAAAGTAGAATGTAAACCGATGCCAGATGCACTAAATACCGATTTAGAAAAATATGAAACTGCTGTATCCATGGGTGATTTAGTAGCGCTTAATGAAGAATTATTTAAGCGACCTGAAGGCTTTACAGAAAATAAAAAGCTTGCAAGAATCTTTAAGCGTCGTAAAGAAGCATTAAACGAAGGAAATACAGTTGATTGGGGTGCAGGGGAAGCGCTTGCTTATGCAAGTATTCTTAAAGACGGTATACCTATTCGTTTAACAGGTCAGGACTCTGAACGTGGTACATTTGCACACCGCCATGCTGTTTTAAATGATGCGGTTACAAACGAAAAGTATAGTATCTTTCATGGGGTAGATGCTAATGCATCGTTTGAAGTCCGAAACAGCCCACTTTCCGAAGTGGCGGTTTTAGGATTTGAATATGGCTATAGTGTTCAAGCTCCTAATACATTAGTTCTCTGGGAAGCACAGTTTGGTGACTTTGCTAACGTAGCACAAACGGTCTTTGATCAATTTATCTCTGCTGCCCGGGCTAAATGGGGAGATAAGTCTAATATGGTTATGTTGTTACCACATGGCTATGAAGGACAAGGGCCAGAACACTCAAGTGCAAGATTAGAGCGTTTCTTACAAATGGCAGCTGAGAATAACTGGATTGTAGCGTATGTAACGTCATCTGCACAATTCTTCCATCTAATTCGAAGACAGGCAGCTTTGCGTAATAAGGAAGAAGCACGTCCATTAGTACTAATGACTCCTAAGAGTAGCTTACTTCGAAATCAACGTATTGCGTCAGTTGCGAAGGATTTCACAGAAGGGAAATTCGAGCCACTACGTAATCAACCAAACTTAAAAGTAAGTAAGAAAAATGCGAAACGTTTACTTATTGGTACTGGTAAAGTCATGGTAGATATTGAAGAGGCTATTGATAATTCTAATGAAAAGTATGATTGGCTACGCGCAGTGCGATTAGAGCAAATTTATCCATTCCCGATGAAAGAGTTGGAAAAAGTAATAAAAGAACTTCCAAATCTTGAAGAAATTGTTTGGGTTCAAGAAGAACCAAAAAATATGGGAGCATGGGATTTTGTAGATGATTATCTAAGAGACCTAGTAAAAACTGGTCAAAGCTTACGATATATTGGACGCCCAGATCGTTCAGCGCCAGCTGTTGGTGATCCAAATGTGCATAAAGCAGAACAAGAGAGAATTATACAGCAAGCAATTAACCCGACATTAGGAGGAGATTCCAGTGAAAGAAATTAAAGTACCTGAACTTGCCGAATCGATTACAGAAGGAACAATTGCCGAATGGTTAGTAAAAGTGGGGGATACAGTTGAAAAAGGCGACCCTGTTGTAGAATTAGAAACAGACAAAGTTAATGTGGAAGTGAATGCTGAAGTTTCCGGTGTTATTGCTGAAATCGTACGTGAAGAAGGCGATGACGTGGTTGTTGGTGATGTTATTGCAAAAGTTAGTGCTGAAGGCGGCGTAACTTCTGAGCCTACTAAAGAAGAGAGAGTGGCACCAGCTAAAGAAGAAACTCCAGTAGCTGAAGCTCCTAAAGCTGAAGCGCCAAAAACGGAAGAAGAGTCGGATTCAAGCCGTGATATTATTGCTTCACCAGCAGCAAGAAAACGCGCTCGCGAATTAAATATCGATTTAAGTACGGTGCCAACTCGTGATCCACTAGGTCGTGTACGTCCTGAAGAAGTAGAAGCTGCTGCTAATGCTCCAAAGCAGACAGAAACGCCTGCACCAGCTAAGAAAGAAGCACCTAAAGCGGAAGCAACAGAGTACAACAAGCCTGTTGAAATTGTTAAAATGTCTCGCCGACGTCAAACAATTGCCAAACGATTGGTAGAAGCACAGCAAACAGCTGCCATGCTTACTACTTTTAACGAAGTAGACTTAACCAATGTAATGAAGCTTCGTAGCGAACGGAAAGATAAATTCGTGGAAAAACACGGTGTGAAGCTTGGTTTCATGTCATTCTTTACAAAAGCAGTTGTTGGAGCATTAAAAGACTTCCCACTGTTAAATGCCGAAATTAATGGTACAGACCTTATCGTTAAAAAATACTATGATATCGGTATTGCTGTTTCAACAGATGATGGATTAGTAGTACCAGTTGTTCGTGATGCAGATCGCTTAGACTTCGCAGGTGTTGAGCGTGAGATTGCTAACCTAGGTAAAAAAGCTCGTAACAAAGAGCTTGGAATTCAAGATCTACAAGGTGGCACCTTCACGATAACAAATGGTGGAACATTCGGATCTATGCTTTCTACACCAATCTTAAACGCGCCACAGGTTGGGATTTTAGGAATGCATAATATCATTAAACGTCCAGTTGTAATGCCTGACGATTCTATCGAAGTTCGTCCAATGATGTATTTGGCACTTTCTTATGACCATAGAATTGTTGATGGTAAAGAGGCAGTTCAGTTCTTAGTTCGAGTGAAAAAACTACTGGAAGATCCTTACGATTTATTATTAGAAGGATAAATAATAGTCTTTCCCTGCTATAACGGGAGTTATAGCAGGGATTTTTATTTTTGGGAGTGAGATATTATCTTTATTCCTGTTATTACAAATTAAATTGGGTATTACTAATAGAGTAATGTAGACAACTTAGGAGGAAATACATCATATGAATATTATTCTTGGGATAGTAGCAATCATTGTCGTTTTAGTTATTGCTTATTTATTATCAAATCAACGTAGTTTAATTAATTATCGAGGAATTGGAGTTATGATTCTTGCCCAACTCCTCATTACATGGTTCATGTTTTCTACAACGATCGGTCAAACGATTATTAATGGCATATCATCTGTATTTAATAAATTGATTGAATTCGGTAATGCAGGAGTCGATTTCATACTTGGTGGTGTCATGCAAGCAGAAGGTGGCGTCTTTTTCTTTGATGTCTTACTGTTAATTATCTTCTTTGCTACTATATTATCTGTTTTAACTTACTTGAAGATACTTCCAATGATCATCAAATATTTAGGTGGACTTATTTCTAAAATTACGGGGCTGCCGAAAGTAGAATCGTTTAATGCAGTGAATAGTATTTTCTTTGGACAGTCCGAGGCTTTAATCGCAATTCGTTCACAGTTCCATCACTTAACAGCGAATCGATTATACATTGTCAGTGCCTCTGCGATGGGGTCTGTCTCAGCATCTATTGTCGGAGCATATATGCAAATGTTACCGGCAGAATATGTATTAGTGGCATTACCTTTAAATATGTTTAGCGCCTTAATCATTGCATCGGTAATTGCGCCAGTGCATGTTCCAAAAGCGGAGGATAAGGTTGATATTTCAGATGTTTCCAATGATAAGAGTATATTCGAAGCGATGGGAAATGGTGCATTAGAAGGTGGTAAAATTGCGCTAATCGTAGGTACGATGTTAGTAGCATTTATTGCTGCATTGGAGCTTGTTAACTGGATTATTCAAGCTATTTTTGCTGGTGTTACCCTTCAACAAATACTCGGCTATGTACTAGCACCGATTGGTTTTCTAATGGGTATCCCAGCCAGCGAAGTAATAGAAGCTGGTGGTATCATGGGAACTAAGATTGTAACTAATGAATTTGTAGCCATGCTAGAATTCCAAACATTGTTAGGACAAGTATCAGAAAAAACAGTAGGGATTGTAACCGTATTTTTAACATCCTTTGCTAATTTTTCATCTATTGGAATTATTGCCGGAACAGTTCAGGGTATTGACCGAGAAAAGGGTGGAGAAGTATCCAAGTTTGGATTAAAACTCTTATTAGGAGCAACATTAGCTTCCATCTTGTCGGCAACCATTGCAGGTTTGTTTATTTAACCATATAAAGACACAATCAAAAGGCTTGAGGAATATGACCTCAAGCCTTTTTGAATTAATCAATATTCTGATAATGTCTCAGCAACCACTTCTACATTAAATTCATACGTAATGAATTTTAATTTTTGCTCCATTCCGGACTTATCTTTCCTGCTTCTTAGAATAAATAACAAAAAACTCATCCACCAATTAACTAGCAGATGAGTCCATCATTTCTTTCCGATATTTTTTCTGAATGAACATCAGTCTTCCTAACAAGGCAATAGCGCCTGCACTTAAGCCGACGATGATGCCTACCCAATAGCCAAATGGTTCCAAGGAAGTGAAGTTAGCAAGTCCCCATCCTGTTGGTAAACCAATCACCCAATAAGAAACAAGGGCAATAACTAAGGTCATATTCACATCTTTATAGCCTCGTAGTGCTCCTTGAATAGGAGCGGCAAAAGCATCGGCAACCTGAAACACAATTGCAAAGCCAATAAATTGAACCGTTAAATGAATCAAATCTGGATCTGAATTATACAATCCAGCTACCCCTTCTCGGAAAATATAGAGGATGGCACCATTGAATAATGCAATAAAGATTCCACCACTTATTCCTAGAAGACCATAGATTTTTGCATCATGCATTCTTTTGGCACCGACTTCGTATCCAACAGTGATTGTCAATGCAATTCCAACACTTAACGGAATCATATAGAGAAGTGAGGCAAAATTCATAGCAGCCTGGTGAGCTGCAATTGTATTGGTATTGTATGTGCTCATCAGCAATGTTACAGCAGCAAATATACTGGTTTCAAAGAAAATGGCAAATCCGATTGGTACACCAATCTTTAATTGCTCTAACCAATCCGTAACCTTAGGCTTGACCCATTTTGTAAACAAGCTATAACCACGAAATGGATGCATCCTAGCTAAAATCAGAAAGGCAATAACACAGGTCACCCAATAGGTTAGTGCTGTTGCAATACTAGCTCCAATTCCGCCATAAGCAGGCACACCAAGCTTACCAAAGATAAACATATAATTAAATAGGATATTAATTGGTAAAGCGATTAAAATAATCACCATCGATATGCGTGTTTGTCCTAAAGCGTCAATAAAACTTCTTAACGTATTAAAGATGAATAAAGGAATAATACCAGTACCTAATGTAATAAGATAATACTTGGCGATATGGTTCACATTCGCTTCTAAACTCATCATTTGGAGAACTGGATCTAGTAGAATGAATCCAATGAGTAGGATGACAACTGCTAGCCCGATGGAAAGATAGATGGCCTGTTGTACTTTTTGACTGATAGATTGGTCCTCTTTAGCACCTAATAAATGGGCAATAATCGGGGTAATTGCTAGTAAAATTCCATTAATCCCAGTAAATACAGGTACCCATAAGCTAGAGCCTATAGCTACTCCTGCTAAATCTTCTGCTCCAGCCTGCCCAGACATGACCGTATCAAAGAAGGTCATTAGGTTTAAGCTTACTTGTGTAATTAAAATGGGAAAGAAAATATAGATAAATAATTTCAACTTTTGTTTTAAACTGTTAGTCTGATACATATAATGCTTCCTTTTTCCGATATTTTTTAATAGGATAAAGAGGTAATGGTTTATCATGCATAAACGTAATTATACGATGATGTGGAAAGAAAAGAAAGTGTATAGAAAGATGTCTAGCGAAAGTAAGAAATCAGGACTTCTTGAATTCTCATTTGCGTCGCTAAGTAGGCATTTCTAAAGCTTTTTTAGTAATTGGAAAGAGGGGACTTCAAGATATTATGAAAAACAAACGAATTCTATTCACAGGCGGTGGCTCTGCAGGACATGTTATTGTCAACTTGGCATTAATTCCTGTATTCCAGCGAGAGGGATGGGAAATTGATTATATTGGTTCTAAAAATGGAATTGAACGCACATTAATTGAACAGTTAGAGGGTGTCACATATTATCCAATCTCAACTGGAAAATTACGACGGTATATGTCGATAGAAAATATGAAAGACCCATTCAAAGTAATGAAAGGTACACTTCAAGCCTGGAGAATCATCGGGAAACGTAAGCCGGCTGTTATTTTCTCTAAGGGTGGTTTTGTATCTGTTCCGGTTGTTCTTGCTTCTAAAATGCGAGGTGTTTCGGCAGTCATTCATGAATCGGATTACACACCGGGTCTTGCTAATAAACTAGCCATTCCATTCTCGAAGAAAGTGCTAGCAACCTTCCCAGAAACAATGAAATACTTACCCGAGAACAAAGCGGAATATGTTGGTGCAGTTATTCGCGAGGAGCTATTTCAAGGTGATAAAGACAAGGGACTTGCATTATGTGGATTCAATCGGACCAAGCCAGTGTTGTTAATTATGGGTGGTAGTGGTGGTTCTGAAAAAATAAATGCAACCATTCGAGGCACACTCGATGAAATACTACCTCAATTCCAAGTTGTTCATATTTGTGGAACTGGTAAAATAGATGATTCCATTAAAAAAGATGGCTATATACAATTTGAATATGTAAATGAAGAGCTAAAAGATATATTTGCAGCAACAGATTTCGTCCTATCCCGTGCAGGATCGAATGCTATATTTGAATTTTTAGCACTACAAATTCCAATGCTACTTATTCCGCTATCAAGAGAAGCAAGTAGAGGGGATCAAATTATTAATGCGAAGTCATTTCAAGATAAGAGCTATGCTCGGGTTCTAGAGGAAGAGGATTTAACAGATGATACCCTCGTAAAGGAACTAGAGAAATTAGTTCAGCAAGCACCAATCATGCTAGACAAAATGAAAGAATTTCAAAGTGAAAAATCACGTGATCGAGTAGTTGAGATAATCAAAGATTCCGTTAAATAAGTGTATGAGCATGTTCTTGTCTCTTAAGTGAGGCAAGAACATTTTTAATGAGGTGAAATCTGATAAAAAAGAAAAGGTAGGAGATAATATACGTAATTATGAACCATGCTTAGGAGGTAAGCCGTGAATAATAATATAAATTTAACTTCAGGAGAAATAGCCTCACTTTGGACTAATTACATGAATGACAGTATGTCAAAATGGGTACTGCTTTATATGTTGAAGGATTTAGAAGATAGCGATATTATTCCTATTGTTCAGCATGCTAGTGAGCTTTCTATATCTCATTTAGAGAAAATGAAGGAGATATTTGAAAAAGAAGATTACGCGGTACCGATGGCATTTGAGGAAAACGATGTGAATATGGAAGCGCCATGGCTATATACGGATATTTTCTGCTTAAACTATGTGAATCATATGGCAAGGGTAGGGATGGTTGCCTACAGTGGATTTCTTACGATGTGTACGAGAAAGGATATACGAGATTATTATACACAAGCATTACAATCCACAGCCGAACTATATAATCGAACATTAGATATTCAACTAGAAAAAGGGGTTAATGCACGGCATCCATATATTATGGTGCCTAAAGAAGCGGATTATGTCCGTAGTAAACAATATTTAAGTGGTTTAAATCCTTTTAATGAGAAGCGACCACTAAATGCTATAGAAATTTCCTATTTATATATGAATATTATGACCAATGCTTTAGGAATGAAGCTTTGTATTTCTTTTGCCCAAACCTCTCCAAATAAAGAAGTACAGGAATTCATGCTAAGAGGAAAGGAAATTGCGAAGAAACATCTTAAACTATTTAACGATTTGTTAATGAAGGAGGATATCGAAGCTCCTGAGGTACCTGATGTAGCTGTTAGTGATTCAACAACGTGGACCTTCTCTGATAAAATGATGATGTTCCATGTCTCTTTATTAATGCAAGCAGGGGTTGGAAACTATGCCACTGCAGCAAGCCAACGAAGCGACCTCATGCTTAATTATGAGCGATTATCCTTGGAGGTAGCTGCCTATTCCAAAAGTGGAGTAGACATCATGATTAAAAATAAGTGGCTAGAACAACCACCAGAGACTAAATCACGAGATAAGTTGGCTAGAGAAAAGGATCGGATAGATTAGTTATAAAGAAAAAGCGTGTGAAACCTAAAATAAGATTCCACATGCTTTTTATTAGGGTAATTAATTCTTTTTAAATGGCCACCAGTTTGCATTACCAAATAGTTTTACCATTACTGGAATGAACAGTGGTAACATCACTAGGGCATATAAGAATAATCCAAGAAGGACAACGGTAGCAATTTGTAAGATAGAAAGTACTCCTGAAGGGAGCATGGCAGCAAATGTACCACCTAGGATAACAGCTGCTGAAATAATAACTGTTCCCATCTTCTTCATTGCTGTTAACATGGCATCCTTTAAATTTCCATCACGATATTCATTAAAGCGATCCATTAAGAAAATACTATAGTCAATACCAAGAGCGGTTAACATTACAAAGGCAAAGAATGGTACTGCCCATGTAAGTCCATCATACCCCATTATATTAACAAAAATAATTTCGGCTATAGCCATGGACGTAAAGTAAGTTAAGATTAACGATCCAATTAGATAGATTGGCATAATAATCGAACGTAGTAAAATAATCAGGATGATGAAGATTCCAATAATCATAAATAACACTGTTTTAGCGTAATCTTCATCTGACACGTTCTGTAGGTCATGATTCGTACTACTGATTCCACCTAATAACGCATCACTTGCTTCGAAAATGGTACCTCTTTTTGCTTCGTCCACTTTGTCACTAATTTTTTCAATCATGTTTAAAGCATCAGTCGAATAAGGGTTATAACCTAAGACGACTTCAAATTTTACAATCGTTTTGTCATTAGACAGATACATATTAGCAGCTTCTATAAATGCATCATTATTTAAAGCTTCTTCCGGAATCATGACAATTGGATTGTTCGTATCTGTTTCAATGTCTTCTAGATATCCTTTAACTTGTAATAGACCATCGCCAACTTGCTGTAAACCATCTGCACCTTCTGACAGGCCGGATGATAGTTCGCCTAATTGACTTTGCATATCTTCAAAAGCAGTCTTCAGTTCTTCCTGCCCACCATAAATTTGTGATAATCCATCGCGTAAGCTAGGTATATTGGCTACTACTTGTCCTTGCCCATTAGCGGCTTGGCTTAGACCAGATTCTAGTTGTTCAATACCACCTATTAATTCGCCGATACCAGCAGATAATTGTTCTTGTGCTTGAATTGATTGGTTTAGGTTGAACTGTTCATGTTGATCATTTAATTGTTTTAAAGGAATAATAACATTCGTTTGCATCATATTTTGGATATCTGCTAACGGTTCTGTTTGTTTTGAAAGCTCCTCTAATGTCATATAAGCCGTCATGAAATCCGTATCCTGCTGTAATTCAGGATGATTGCTTAATACAGTACTTAGACTGTTATAAACTTGTTTGATTGTTCCAGGAAGCTGACTTATTGTGCTAAACTGTCCGTCATTAAGCTCGGTTAATCCTTTCGCAACTTCTTGGTAACCTTTTAGTAATTCTTTATTTCCTTCGATTGTCTGATCAAGGTTATCATTTATTTGCTCTAGACCAGCCTTCGCTTCTCCAGCACCAAGAGCTCCGGAATTAATGCCTGTTTGAATGTCCTGAAGTGCGGTTTGAATTTCACCAATTCCGTCATTAGCTGACGCCGTTCCTTCTAATAATTGATCGATTCCATCTTGTGCTTCCTGCAATTGAGGTTCTGCATCTTTCAACTCGCCTGAAGCGTCCTGTAATCCTGCTTGGATTTCAGATAAACCATCGGTACTTTGGCCAATTCCATCAGCAAGCTGGCCGGTAACATTGTCTACAAGAAAATCATCTATAATGGAGCCAGTTGGTCGAGTTGCACTACGAACCTGCTCTACTCCTTCTATTTTGGCAATTGCTTCCGAGAGAGTCTCTATTTGTTGGAATGCCTCCGCCGTATCTACAGGTTGATCGGCTTCTAATACAACAGTAGTTGGCATCGTTTGACCTGGTCCAAAGCTATCTGCTATATAATTAAATCCCTTTACAGAGTCATAGGACTCTCCAATCTCTTCTAGAGAGTTATACGATTTGTCACCATGATAGCTTAATAAAGCCGGCACGGTAATCACCGCAATAATCGCTAATGCAATAATTGGTCTAGCCCATGCGAGTGTACCAATCGATCCCCATAATTTACTATCCTTATGAGAAACGGATTTATCAAAAGGCCAGAACAGTTTTTTTCCGAGAACAACTAGGAAAAATGGTACTAATGTGACTAAGGCAATTAATACGACGGCTACACCAACCGCTACAGCAACAGCAGATTGATATAATGAAAAGGTTGATAAGCCGATGGTAGAAAAGCCAATTAACACGGCAATTCCTGCAAATAGCACAGTTTTACCGCTAGACTTGTATGTGTGTAATACGGCATCTTTGATTGTATCGTGATTAGCCATTTCTTCTTTAAATCGACTAATTAATAGAATACAATAGTCTGTCCCTATCCCAAACATGACGGCTACCATGAATATTTGGGTAAAGGTGGACAGTGGGAAATCTACTTTATCTGCTAAAATGGACACGATTCCTTGAGCAGCTAAATAAGAAATACCTACTGTTAATAACGGAATAAATGGCGCGATAAAGGATCTAAAGACAACAAATAATATGATAAGAATTAATCCAACGGTAATAAGCTCCGTTTTCTTTAAACCTTCTTCAGAATTAATAATAATGTCTTTGGTAATAAATGATTCACCAGTTAAGTAATGTTCTAGATCAATAGATTCAAGTGCCGTATAGATTCCTTCACGGGCTTCTTCTATTTCTTGATTTTCTAACGATACTTGAAAGGGAACAATTATCGTCTTCCCGTCTTCAGAGACGGTTTGTTCTTCAATAGCGGGATCTGTATGAAATGCTAATACATCAGAAATCCCCAGTTTGTCCTGATCTGCTTCTAGTAGATCAATCGCCTCGATTACTTCATTTCTCTTTTCATCATCAAATCCATTATCCTCGTGAAACACTAGAACAGCACTTGCGGAATTTGAGGTACTATCATCAGACATCGATTCAATAAGCTTACTTGCTTGAGATGATGGTGAATCTTCTGGTGCAGTAATTTGTCCCTTTTCCCGCACTAGTTCTTGGAGGTTAGGGGCAAAGATAAATAAGCCGACAGCAGCTATTATCCAAGCAGCGGCTATGAACCATCGTAAACGAATGATTTGTTTCATACGACATTTCCTCTCCTTATTCTACTTTCATTTTCTCAGCTAATTTTTCTAATGAACAAATAAAGGTATAAATTTCTTTCTCATCAAAATCTCCTAAATAATTGCCTAGCTCTTGAAAGAGTTCCTTTTCCGTATTTTCAACAAAATCTATCCCTTTATCTGATACATATAAATAAATCACTCTTCTATCATCGTCATCACGATCACGTTCAATTAGACCTTTTTCATAAAGTCTATTAATTTGCGCTGTAACAGCACTTTTGCCAATTCCAAATTCAGTTGCTATTTCCGTACTGGTACATTTTTTTCGCTTATAAATAAAATGTAATGTCGTAAATAGATCAGTTGTTATATCGGATTGGATTTTTTCTTTTAAAATAATGTTTACTCGTCGATAAACGTGGGTAATTGCACTCTGATACCTTTCCACGAGATCCTTTAATTCCACGTAATAGCACCCCCTAATGATGTAATATGGTTCACGTTTTGAATAGTTCACGTATTGAACTATTATATCATAGCAAGGTATACATGGAGATGCAATGATTATCACCTTGAAAATGCAAGCAGTTGAGGGGATAACGTGATGGATGGATCGAATCTGACTTGGCATAGTATAATGACCACTATTGTCACAAGATGATGGAGAAGTAAAACAGGAGTATACGTTAGTTATAGAGAGAATCGGTGGTAATAAAGCTAATTTTATATGTTTATATAACTTTAAGCTTGGAAAATGTAACATAATTCAATAATTTCCATACTTATGCCGTTTGATAGAATAGGAATATTTCAGTAACATAATAGATGTTGTTGTATTCATGGTATATTCTTTCATTACCCCCACACCATTTCTATTATTCTCCTCTAAAGTGGATAGTGTTTTCACCTTTCATTTAAAATAGCGGTTTAGATTAGAGCGGAATAATTATACTTATAATTTTTGGATAATTAGGAATTTTATATTATCTATTTCGTGTGGGATTATCATGGATTCGAAAAAAAGTAAACGATAAAGGAGCTTATATTAATGAGAAAGATTGGCATTTTATTTTTAGCTAGTATATTGATAATCCTTTCTGCTTGTGGATCTAGTTCAGATGGTGAGCTTGATAAGATTGTTCTAGCAGATGCAGGGTGGGATAGTATTCGTATTCATAATAGTATTGCACAAATAATTATGGAAGAAGGCTTTGGCTATGATACAGAAGTAACATCCGGATCTTCGACAGCAACAGTACAGGGCCTTCGTCAAGGTGATATTAATGCCTATATGGAAATATGGACAGATAATATTAAAGAATTATATGAAGAAGCAACAGAGGCTGGAGACTTTGAAACGGTATCGGTAAACTTCAATGATAATAATCAAGGATTGTATGTTCCTACCTATGTTATCGAAGGAGATGCGGAACGTGGTATTGAACCTATAGCACCGGATTTACGCACAGTAGAGGATTTAAAGAAATACCCTGATGTGTTTCAAGACCCAGAAGATCCAGGACGTGGTCGTATTATTAATGCCCCGAGTGGATGGGTAGTTGCAGAAGCTATTGATGATAAATTTACGGCTTATGGATTAGACGAAACGATGAATAACTTTATGCCAGGTTCTGACTCTGCTGCAGTTGCGGATTTAGTTAATGCTTACGAATCGGGCAAGCCATGGGTAGGGTACTACTGGGAACCTACATTAATAACGGCGAAATATGACTTAACACTACTAGAGGAAGCACCATATGAAGAAGCAATTTGGAATGAATCAAAAGCGACGGAATTCCCTCCGAATGATGTTGTGGTAGCTGTTCATAAGGATTTTAAGGAGCAAGTGCCAGAAGTGTACGACTTCTTAAGTCACTATGAGACAAGTAGTGAACTTACAGAAGAAGCGTTGGTGTATATGGATGAGAATGGTGCAGATGCTTATGACACAGCCGTTTGGTGGATGAATCAGCATGAAGATATATGGACTAGCTGGGTATCAGAAGAGGTAGCAGATAAGGTTAAGAATGCACTACAGTAAAGCCCATAGCAGCTAGCCTGTTGGTTGGCTGCTTTCTAATTTATAGTGAATAATAAGTGAGGTGAAGGGACTGCGTCATGCAGTCTACTAATGGGGAGCTTTCCAGATATACGTACGAATATAGGAGATTATGTGGATCAGTTTGTTAGTTTCTTAGCTACAAACTTAGAAGGTTTATTTGACTTAATTTATTTTATTTCTTCTAGAACGATTAATTTTATTGACAATATGCTTGTAGCCATGCCTTGGTGGAGCTTTATTATCGTTATCTTTTTACTAGGGTGGTACTTTAAATCGATTTTCTCAGGGGTGCTATTTGCAATCTTTATATTCCTAATTGGAAGCTTCGGGTTATGGGAGGATATGATGACTACGATAGCAATAATAGTCGTAGCGGTCATCATTTGCTTATTAATTGGTATACCGATAGGAATATGGATGGCCTTTAATAAAGGGTTTTCCAATATCATGCGCCCGATTCTAGACGCCATGCAAACAATGCCAAGTTTTATTTATTTGATTCCAGCTATTTTCTTCTTTGGGCTTGGTAATGTATCAGCAATATTTGCGACACTAATCTATGCACTACCACCAGTTATACGGTTAACAGAGCTTGCGATACGAGGGGTAGACAAAGAAGTCATTGAGTCCGCGCAATCCTTTGGTTCCTCAAGGGGGCAAATGCTACGCAAAGTACAGCTCCCACAAGCAATGCCTACGATTATGGCTGGAGTGAATCAAACTACGATGATGGCACTCGCAATGGTAGTAATTGCTTCCATGGTTGGTGCAAAAGGGTTAGGTGAGCAAGTGCTCGTTGCGATAAATCGTATTGATATAGCACTAGGATTTGAAGCAGGTATTAGTATCGTATTTCTAGCGATTATTATCGACCGGGTGACAAATGGTGTGGCAGCTAAGTTCCAAAGGGGGATTAGTTAATGGAGACGAAGATAAAAATAGATCATGTATCGAAAATCTTTGGATCAAAGCCGAGGTCTGTTATACCCTTAGTTGAGGAAGGGAAGACGAAAGAAGAAATTCTGGAAAAAACAGGACACACGGTAGGCGTTTATGACGCATCTTTAGACATAAAAAAGGGTGAGGTATTTGTTATTATGGGCTTGTCTGGTAGCGGAAAATCTACCCTAATCCGTTGTTTTAACCTATTAAACAAGCCAACTGCAGGCTCTATTTATATAGATGGTATCGATATCACGAAATCAAATAAGCAAGATTTAAAAAAGATTAGGCAAGAAAAAATTGCAATGGTTTTCCAGCACTTTGGTCTATTTAGCCACCGGACGATATTGGCTAATGTTGAATATGGTCTAGAAATACGTGGTGTATCCAAAGAAGAACGAAAACAGATTGCCTTAAAAAATATTGAGATAGTAGGCCTGAAGGGGTATGAAGATAAGTATCCAGATGAGCTTTCAGGTGGGATGCAACAACGTGTTGGGCTTGCACGTGCATTGGCAAATGACCCAGATATTTTACTCATGGATGAACCATTTAGTGCGCTTGATCCGCTAATTCGTAGGGAGATGCAACTGGAATTATTAGATATCCAAGAGCGACTGCAAAAGACCATTATCTTTATCACTCATGATGTAAATGAAGCATTTAAATTAGGTGATAGGGTAGCGGTTATGAAGGAGGGTCATGTGGTACAGGTTGGAACGCCGGAGGAGATTATTGAAGCCCCGGCAAATAATTATATCTCAGATTTTATTAAAGATATTGACCGTTCTAAAGTCTTTCAGGCAGAACATATTATGATTAAACCGAATGCATTAGTATCCTTAAAGGATGGGCTAAATGTAGCAATTAAAGAAATGGAAGACAACGGTATCTCCAGTGTCTATGTTGTTGATAGAGGTCGTCGTGTTAAGGGAATCATTACCATTGATGATGCAATACAAGCAAAAAAAGAGAAGAAAACGTTAGTAGATATTTTACGTGCTGATTATGTCACCGTTCAACAAGATGAATATATTCATGATCTTATCCCGAAAGCCTTGGAATCGAAATATCCATTAGCTGTCGAGAATGAGGAAGCTAAACTAGTAGGATTCATTCTACGGGTTCATGTGTTATCCGGGTTAGTTTCAGAAGAAGTGACAGAAAGTGCACAGTATTATAGCTAATCGTTATGTGTAAGCAACTAACGTCATATGCAAATGAGTAGGGGTTTCTTCGTACCCCTACTTATTTATAGTTCCATGTCGAATAATATTAACATTAATATTAAAGGTTACATCAAGTTTAGGATACTTTTCGTCCCATTCTTTATCGGTTAATTTTCCATCCTTATTATTTATTCGATAAACGGTTCCATATCCGAAACTATCCGCATTGATTTCTTTTAAATATTCCAGAATATCCTCATATTGGGCTGTTAGTACTTTTTCTACTTCCTTTTCTAAGCTATTAATTGCTTTCGGATCATCTAAATTATATTTGCTGGAGATTTCTTGTAAGCTTACATCAAGCCTTATGTTCGTATCAAATGTAAGCTTTTCTTTGTCTGTAAGAACCTTTTTCGTAGTTCCATGCTCGATTAAGAACACGAGTCTTATCTCACCTATCTTCTCCGCTTCCTCAGAATTCATTAGATATTCAGAAACGGCTTCGCGAGGAATGATTAATTCAAGTAATTCTCCAGTCTGAGGACGATCCATAATGGTAAAGAGGTGTTCCAGTTCGATAGGGAGTTGCCCTTTCATTTTATCGTCTTTAAATAGCGCTATGCCAGTAATTGTCGGGATATCATCACGAACACCCATCATGGGTAATATTGGATCTACACCCTCATTATTTATAATAACGGCAAACTTATGAAGGGTTACACTAGGAAATATTTGAGATTCACCTGATGGCTCAATTAATCCATGCAAAAATTCTCCAAGGTTAGTGGAAATATTTTCAACTTGGATATGAAAAATATCCCTAGCTTTCTCCTCTGCGACAGCTAATAACAATGTATCAGGAATCGCTGCATCTCGTATTAACGTATCGATGAAAGGATTGATCCCGGATTGTGCGAGTTCCTTACCATATATTTCGAGCTGCATTTTCCCAGGTACTAAATAATGACTTACCTTCTGGTTAGCATCGGCCCTTGCTCCCTTAATGGTGTCCGATACTCCTTTAACGACGGTAGTAGGATGAGTAAAATTGGTTTGAAATTGTAATATAGCCATATTCATTTCAATTTCTTGATTTTCTATACGATCAACACCACGAGCGGTAATCACGCCAAGATCTTCTAATTGCGCTGTTTCAAGACAGCTACTTAATATAGGAACGATACCGAGCAATAGTAAGATACGTAAACGTTTCATGATGAACCACTGCCTTTTTTGTTTTTCCATTTCTTCTTCAACAAGACTAAAGGTAACAAAATAAACGGATATATATATACGACCCAAAAGCTTAACTTGGCTACCCAATCGGTTAAGGCGGTAATTTGGTAATCAAATCGAAAGTAATTCACGATGATTAAAATCAAGATTGTCACGACCCAATGGGTTTTTTTCTGAGAAATAGAATACATTCTTTTCATTCCGTGTGCAATTGCCCACATTAATAAGACGAGATTTGGAATAATGACCAGTAACCATCCTACTACTACAATATAGTCTAGACGTTCGAGGAACGTATACGATGTACTTTTCACTAATAGTAGTATAGCCCAATTAATATTCTTTAGCCCTGTTGGACTAAAGTAACCGATCGATATCATGGTAACGAGAATAAGAACGATTGCAGTGTACGTAAGACCGAGAAATGTCGGTAGTTTGGCTTTGTTTTTGTTTTTGACAAAAGGATAAATAACCATTAGAATCTCAAATCCTGATAACGTATAAGCGGTAGCCTTAGCACCTTTTAATAGCTCAGGAAAAGAAGATTGGAACAATGGTAAGAAGTTATACCAATTCATTCGTATAAACGGGTCATAGAGTGTAACAATTAACCAAAAGGTTATGATAAAGAGTATAAAGGTTACCCCAACTACAACTCTAACTCCCCCAAATACAGCATAAACAACAAGAATCATAATAAGAACGGTTAGTACCCAATTGGGAAGAGCATGGTATAAAAAGATTTGAATAACTTGAATGTAGGTCATTAGGATCGAAAGAAAGCTTATGCATATATATAAAATGAATAGTGTTCCTAATATTCTTCCAAGCCATTTTCCAAACACATCTACATGTATTCCAAAATAATCGGCATTTTCATATTGATTGAGAATAGTAAACATAGCAGCAACCACTAGACAAGTAAACAGAAATGCAATCAGTATAGCTAACCATGAATCACGTTCTGCCTCCAGGTAGATAAAGCGCGGAGCACCTATTATGCCAACACCGAGCTGTAATCCGGCGATGATAAAAAATAGGTAAAATGCCCGTATTTGTAAATTGGTCTTAACATTCAGATTGATTTCCATATGTCACCTACTCATCGATATCACGTTTCTGCTTGGCATCTTTTTTGTTAAAACGAATAATAGATTTGGGGCGATAGGTTTTAGCTCTCCGACTGGAATAGTTAAAGGGTGCTCTAAAGAACACTTTGTTAAAATCTTTAATTTGTAATGGATAAAGCGGTGCTAAATATGGACGGCCAAGGGATGTTAGTCGTAGCATATGGATAATGAGCCAACATAGCCCGAATGCAATACCTAATAAGCCTAATATTCCAGCAAGTACAATTAATGGAAAACGAATGATTCGAACTGTTGTACCAAATAAATAACTAGGTGTTGTAAAGGATGATAATGCACTCATTGCCACAACGATGATGAGGATATTACTGGTTAAACCGGCTTCTACTGCTGCTTGACCTATAACGATACCACCTACAATACCCATTGTCTGACCAACCTTTGTTGGTAGTCTGGCACCGGCTTCTCGTAGTAATTCTAGTAAAAATTCCAGAAGTAAGGCCTCAAATATTGGAGGAAACGGTACGGCAGCCCTAGATTGCCCAATTGATATAAGTAATTGCGTTGGTATAATAGCATATTGGTATGTCACTGCGGCCACATAGGTTGGTGTAATCAACACAGAGAAAATCATCGCCATAAATCGCATAATCCGTAGAAAGGACCCTGCTTGCCAACGCATATACAGATCCTCTGTCGATTCCAAAAAGGAAAAAAGAGTAGCCGGTGCAATAAATGCTGTTGGGCTATTTTCAACTAAGACACCGATTTTTCCTCTTGTAATATTGTAAGTAAAACGGTCAGGTAATTCCGTCTCAACAAATTGCGGGAAAAGGTTCGTCTGTGAATCCTCCATAAATTGTTTTAATACAATTGTATCTTCAATCTCATCTACATCTAATTCATTAAGTCGTTGGCGCATTGTATTGACGTCGTCTTCATTTGCAATGGATTTTAAATAAACTAATCGAACATCACGTGGAGATAAGTGCCCAATCTTCACTTCTTCAAATACTAAATCTGTTGAAATAATTCGAGACCGTACAATATTCATGTTTTTGGAAAGTGATTCCGTAAAGGAAATTTTTGGACCAAGTACTAATGATTCTGTTTCCGCTTTTTCGACATTACGATTTTCCTTTAAAATCATTGAAAAGCTGACAATCTCAGATTCAAGTTCTATATAGATAAATACCTCGCCAATGACTAATTTTTCTAAGACATCCTGTAAGGTGTGCGAGGTAGAACCAGAATTTAATGGTAGTTCATAAAGTAGCGTACTATTGGTTATTTTCTTATCCATATTAAGTAGAGGCTGAAGTAGGGATTGCTGTATTTTATCAATCTCTACTTGATAGTCAATGAAAAAGACAGCTACTTTTTTATCGTTTATATTGTATTTTGAGAACTTTAAATCGGGATTGTTGTTGAATTTATCTACTAACAATTTTTCTAGCTTATCAATTGTAACCGGGAAAATAGTATCCTTATTTTCTTTATTTCTTTTCCACATAGGAACCTCCATTAAAATTACTGGTTAGAGTTTAGTATGTAGGTTATTGAAAAAATTATGAGTTACCTGGAAAAGAAAAGGGTAAGGTGAAAAGAATGCACAAAAGTTTGTTAGTATGAGTATAGGTCAATATATTTGAAAACAATTTATCTTAAAAAAATGTTGACTATTCATTATTACCAATTTATACTAAAAAAGTATTCAAAATTAAGAAAAGGAGGTCATCAAAATGAAAAACATCATTATCGTAAACAACGTTGCTTTACAATTGAATAATTATATGACCTCTTACAAGAACGAAATTTGATTCGATTTAAGGTAGAATATATTCCGTTTTGTAAAAGGTCACCCATGTGCTGTGGCCTTTTTGTAATATAAGGGATTAGTGAGAGCTATTCTGTTCGTTTACATGCATGCGTCATTGGCGCATGCATTTTTTAATGGTTGAATATGTAAAGCAGCTAAAAGCAATTCAAAAATAGCAACGAAAGAGATAAAGAAGGTGATACGTAATGTTTCAGGTTTTTAAAAAGTTAGATTGGTTTTTTAAGCATTATTGGAAGCGGTATACGTTTGCCATTATTACATTGATTATCGCTAGTGCAATCGGACTAATCCCGCCTAGACTTCTTGGATATGCGATAGATCATATTCAATTTCAGACATTAACTTCCCAGCTACTTACGATAATAGTTGTCGGTTACCTGGTATTAATCGTAGTCCACTATAGTGTTTCCTTTATTTGGGATTATACGTTATTCAGTGGGGCGGTGATTTTGGAAAGATGGACTCGTTCAAAGTTAATTAATCATTTTCTTCGCATGACACCAACATTTTACGGGAAATACAAAACAGGTGACTTGATGGCAAGAAGTACCAATGATTTAAAAGCCATTGCCCAAACTGCTGGATTTGGAGTCTTAACCTTAGTAGACTCGACGACCTTTATGTTTATGCTCATTGCGATGATGGGGTTTTCGATAAGCTGGAAGTTAACACTTGCTGCCTTAATTCCACTTCCAATAATGGCTATTATTATGAATAAATACGGTGCAGCGATCCATGCTCGTTTTACTGAGGCACAGGCTGCATTTGGAAATATGAATAATGAGGTATTGGAATCTATTCGTGGTGTTCGGGTAATCCGTGCCTTTGTTCAGGAGAAGCAGGATAAGGACCGTTTTGAGGCCATGACAGAGGATGTGTATCAAAAGAATATTGCAGTTGCAAAAATTGATGCCATGTTTGAACCAACGATGAAAATTCTAGTTGGCTTATCTTATACAATTGGTCTCGGATATGGGACAGTACTTGTATTTCAAAATGTGATTTCCTTAGGGGATTTAGTTTCCTTTAATGTTTACTTAGGAATGTTGATTTGGCCAATGTTTGCTGTAGGAGAATTAATCAATGTTTTACAGCGTGGTAATGCATCCTTGGACCGTGTTAATGAAACAATTGGCTATGAAGCCGATGTAAAGGACCCAGAGAAGCCAATGTCGGTAACAGAAGTAGAGACAATAGAATTTGCCAATGTTTCCTTCTCCTATCCGGGAACAAAGCGAAATCAATTAGAGAATATAAACCTCTCCATTACGAAGGGGCAGACTATAGGAGTAGTAGGGAAAACTGGTTCCGGTAAAACGACATTATTTAAGCTAATGCTCCGTCAATATCCAGGAGTAGTTGGTGAAATCAAAGTATCCGGAGTTGATTTAGAGCGGATGAGCTTGGATCAAATTCGTTCTTGGATTGGATATGTTCCACAAGATCAAGTGATGTTCTCTAAAAGTGTTAGAGAAAATATTCAATTTGGTAAAAGTGATGCGTCAGATGAAGAAATCTATCGCGTTATGGAGCTAGCTCATTTTGTTGAAGATATAAAGCAGTTGCCACAAGGCTTGGATACGAAAGTAGGAGAAAGTGGCGTAACCCTTTCCGGTGGTCAGAAACAACGTGTAGCCTTAGCGAGGGCCTTTATTAAGGATCCAGAAATTTTAATACTAGATGATTCGTTATCTGCTGTAGATGGAAAAACAGAATCAAAGATTATTGCGCATTTACGAGAAGAAAGAAAAAACAAAACAACCTTTATTGCTGCGCATCGGTTATCCGCTGTTACACATGCTGACCATATTATTGTGTTAGAAGATGGAATTATTGCCGAAGAGGGTACACATGAAGAATTAATCCAAAATGATGGATGGTATAAGGAACAGTATGAACAACAGCAGCTTGAAGATGATAAGGAGGCGATCTCCTAATGCGAAAGAAATCGACTGAGAAAAGACTATTTCAATATGCACTACAATTTAAAAAGAAAATCATCATCGGTATTTTATTTTTAATCATTGCAACGGCTCTTGAGTTAGCTGGACCTTTAATTGCCAAGACAATTATTGATGATCACATTGTCGGTATAGAAGGTACATGGTATGAAATAAGCGGTGACAATGACCGAAATACGGTCGAATTCAATAAACGGTATTATAAGAGAGCAGATCGTATGAATGAAGAGGATGAAATAATTAGTACCAACTCCCTACTGCAAATTGGTAAGGAATACTACCTTGTGGAAGGAGAAGTTCCAATACTTGGGGAGCGAACAGTAGAGGATAATACAATTTCTGTGAAGTCACAAGAAGAAGTAACAACCTTTACAGGGCAAAAAATCTCTGTAAGTGACATTTATAGCTTTTTCCAACCAGAACAACGACCGATTTTATGGTTATTAGCTTTATACATTGGGTTGCTACTTATTGCTGGTATTTTTCAGTTTTATAAAACATTTTTATTACAACAAGCTTCGAATCAGATTGTTAAAAAGATGCGTAATGATATTTTTGAGCATACGCAACGAATTCCAATTAATTACTATGTCAATCAACCAGCAGGGAAGATTGTGGCACGTGTGACAAATGACACAGAGGCAATCCGTGATCTTTATGAACGTGTCTTAAGTATTATTGTTACGAGTGCTATCTATATGGCTGGAATCTTTGTTGCATTATTTATTTTAAATACGAAGCTTGCAGTGTGGTTCTTGCTCTTGATTCCATTACTACTAGTATGGATGCGATTCTATAAATTCTTTGGAACGAAATATAATAAAGTAATCCGGTCCACGATAAGTGAGATAAACGGTAAGATTAATGAAGCCATTCAAGGGATGACCATTATTCAAGCATTCCGAAGAGAGAAACAGACAAAGAAAGAATTCGAAGAATTAAATACGAGACACTTTAAGTATCAGCGAAAGCTATTGAAGCTAAGTGCACTTACGTCCTATAACCTTGTAACAGTCTTTCGAAATATTGCTTTTGTAGCATTTATTTGGTATTTTGGCACCGGCTCATTAAATTTGGAGACGATAATCTCGATAGGTATGCTCTATGCTATCGTGGATTTATTAACGAGATTATTTGAACCGGTAAATGATATTGTGAACCAGCTACCATTATTAGAGCAAGCAAGGGTCGCAGGTGGTCGTGTATTTGAATTATTAGATTTAGATGGAGAAGAAGTAAATCAGAAGGAGATTCCACGTTATAAGGGGAATATCAAATTCGACAACGTCTCCTTTGCTTATGAGAAGGAAGAATATGTATTAAAAGACTTATCCCTTTCCATAAAGGATGGAGAAACCGTTGCCTTTGTTGGTCATACAGGATCTGGAAAGAGTTCGATTATGAACCTATTATTCCGATTTTATGATCCGCAAAAAGGAATAATTACGATTGATGGCCATGATACAAGTAATTGGTCCAGACAACAGGTTAGAAGTCATATGGGGATAGTATTACAAGATCCATTTCTATTTTCCGGAACGATTATATCCAATGTTACGATGAACGATCCGAAGATTAGTAGAGAACGGGCAATTGAAGCATTAAAAACAGTAGGTGCAGACCGTTTTATCGAGAAGCTACCGAAAAAATATGATGAGCGAGTGACAGAAGGAGGAAGCACGTATTCCTTAGGTGAGAGACAGCTTATTTCCTTTGCACGTGCACTTGCATTTGATCCGGCTATTTTAATATTGGATGAGGCAACAGCTAATATTGATACGGAGACGGAAAATGTCATTCAACATGCACTAGAAGTTTTGAAAAAAGGAAGAACTACTTTAGTAATCGCCCACCGATTATCAACGATTCAACAAGCGGATAACATTTTTGTCCTAGAACATGGTAAAATTATAGAAGAAGGTAACCATGAACAGTTAATCGCTGAAAAAGGAACATACTACCAAATGTACAAGATGCAGCAAGGGATATCACAACGAGCTGTATAGTACGGAAGGACAAATGTGGGGTGAGTGTGATGGAACGTAATAATGACCAAAAGCCTGACATTATTGACGAAGATTTATATGAGGAATTTGATGAGGAAGAGCTACTAGAAATTGTTGAGGAAGCTCGTAAAGAAGCACTCATCAAATCTACTATGGAAGATAAAAAGCCAAAGCTTCCGTTTCCTAAATGGACGTTTTGGCTTATTGCTATTGCAATGCTAATTAATGTTGTAGCATTTTTTCCAAAGACTTTTTCGATTCCAGCAATTGATTTTTTAATTACTTCGGCGAAATTATCGGCTGATGATGAGATAAAAGCGTACAAAGAAGCTGTAGTCGTAGTGGAAACACAGGATAGTAAAGGGACTGGATTTGCTATCAATCAAGATGGGTATATTTTAACTAATGCCCATGTAGTGGATGATGAGAAGCACGTATCAGTCGCTTTTCCTAATTTAGGCTTATATAATGCAGATGTATTAGAAACCTATCCAGATGTGGATTTAGCGTTACTTAAAACAGAAAGTGAAGAGAAGTTACCGTACCTAGAGCTAGCAGAGCAAACCGTTTTTGAAGAAAATGAAAAAATAAGTTTCATAGGAAACCCACTTGCTTTCAATGGAATAGCTAATCAAGGAACGATAATCGGATATACACAATTAACTAGTTGGAATCTACCAGTTCTCATGATAGATGCACCAGTATATCGTGGAAACAGCGGAAGTCCTATCATAAATGAAAGAGGCCAAGTAATTGGGGTTGTATTTGCAACCTTAAATCATACAGAACACGGAAAGGTAGGGCTCTTCGTACCTATTGACTATTATTATTCAGAAGGAGTGAACCTTCACTTACCCTATTAGACCTAGACGAAGTAATAATGTAGTTTCTTTTTCGCGTTTCATAATATTATCTAAAACGCTTCCACAATTCGATAAAGCTACCGATAAAAAGAAAGAGATATTCGTCTCTTCTTTTTTTATAGGGAAAGTTACCTATTTTTAAACAAAATGTAATCCTCTTGTGACACTCCCTGTAATACTTGTACTGTAAGATAGTCATATTCTTGAAATGGAAAATTAGTAAAGTATGGTGGGTTAAAAATGACCTGTTTAAATATAAAACAATATATAATAATAAATAAGCTATTCGACACACCCAAAAAAATTGTAGCAGAATCGAAATATATGAATGCTAGGGGTGGTCTACTTTGACACGAGAAATGTTAAAAGACATCCCAATAGAAGAACTAATTGATCAAGCACAAAAAGGTGATGAAGCCGCACATAATTTCTTATTAAAGACATACCAACCCTTTATTGCTAAAACAGTATCCGAAGTTTGTAAACGATACATTGATCCAGAGCGAGATGATGAGTTTAGTATTGGCTTGTCAGCATTTAATGAAGCAATACGTATGTATTCACCAGATCGTGGGAGCTCTTTTTTAACCTTTAGTAGCTTAATCGTCAAACGCAAAGTAATTGATTATATTCGTTATCAAAATAAATATCCTGTAACCATATCGTTTGACGAAAGTTATGATGAAGAGAAAATGGAGAATCCAACCGAAGTAGAAGCAGTTAAGAGCAAGTATCAACTAGAACAAGAAGCATGGTATCGTAGACAAGAGATTCTTGAATTTCAGAACAAACTGGCCATGTATAAGCTATCACTTCAAGATCTTGTCGAAGTTTCACCAAAGCATCGTGATGCACGAGATAGTGCAGTTCGTATTGCAAGAATGATACGAGATGATAAAATGTTAAGTGAATATGTCGAAAAAAAGAAAAAACTCCCGATAAAAGAATTGGCTAAGAAAGTTGATGTGAGTAAAAAAACGTTAGAGCGTAATCGGAAATTCATTTTAGCCATTTTTATTATTCTTGGAGAGGATTATGTGTTTCTTAATGACTATTTGAAAGGGGTGGGCCAGTGAAAAAAGGAATAGTCATGGAGCAGCATCAGAAATATACCATTGTAATGACACACGATGGTTTATTTGAAAAAGCTTATCCGGTTAAAGGAGCCGAAATTGGTTTTGAAGTTGCCTATGAGCCTTTTACGAAAAATGAAAACTTTTCTAGATTAAGGGAAAAGTTTTTCACTGTGCGTGTTATTGCTATCGCATGTATATGTTTAATTATGTTAATTCCACTGTATATGGTAGTAAATGGGGATGAAGCATATGCATATGTGGATATTGATATTAACCCAAGTATGGAACTAGAAGTGAATAGCAGCTTGGAGATCACCAATGTAAGTCCCTTCAATGAAGAGGCAGAATTAATTATCCATGAGCTTGGTGATTTAACCGGAAAAGAGATCGATGACGTTATTGCTAATATTGTGATGATAAGTGAAGAAAAAGGTTTTGTGAATTCAGCTAAAAATGTTCTGATTGGTGTTCATTACATAAAGGAAACAGAAACAGAACCGATTATTGATAGGATTGATGAGCGCTTTGAAACGACTGATTGGGAAGTGGTGACTGTTAAGATTCCCGAAGATGTTAGAGTTGTAGCAGAAGAAAATAATCAATCGATGAATGAAGCATTAGCTAAAAAGGTTACCGAAGAACCTGATGAAGAGTTACAATCTATTGTCACAGAAGAGGATAGTCAAGTATTGCAATCATTTTACCTTAATAAAAACGCTAAAGCTGACGTGACAAACGAGAAAGATTCAAATCAGGTTATACAAGATGATAATAACAATGCTAATAAAGAAGAATTAGAGCTAAACAACTCGAAAAGTAATTCATTAGAAAAGAACAGAAATAGTAATGAGCAAAAAAAGAATAAGCATAAAGAAAATCATCCTAAAAAGAGCAAAAAATCAAAGGAAATCAACGGAAATAATAAAGAAAAACATCCCGGCATGAATGGAAAAGGCAAGAAAAATGAAAACAAGCAAGGCGCCAAGGGGAAGGACAAGAGAAACGATAAGCACCAAGAAAAAGACCACGGTAAAGGAAATGGTAAAGACAAGGGGAAACAGCGTGGTAAAGACAAAGAGCCTAAATCAGGTAGCCATCATAACAACAGCAACCACAACAATGGGAAAAAACATGGTCATAACCACAAAGATAATTCCAACAAGTGATGATACAGGTTGGGAATAACGGATTTATCGATATTTTTTTATGAAGGTTTCATCGAGATACATAATATGTTTTCCTGTCATCATAAGAAAAAACGCATTTGCTTAACAGAACAGCAAATGCGTTTTTTTATCTACATTTTTAAGGCGGTTTCGGGTGTGTATTTCATTGCGTGGTCTATATAGTAAAGAAGGTTGTCGTGTGAATCGATAATTTTTTGTTCATCTAAGGAATAGTGATAAGCATGCAAGAAATTCTGTATTTTCTTAGATAGCAAATCGTCTTTTGTGCGGACCATTAGAACGAGAAGATCATCCCACTGTCCCCATAATGTGTAGTACAACGCCTTGTCGTAGTCTGGAATATCCATGAATTCCCCTCCTTAAAACTCCAAGGGTAATTATAGCTTCCCCATATTATATATATATTTCCGAGAGACTATTTGGTGTGGTTTCCAATTTAAGGTCAGGGTTCTTTAGCATAAACAGTTTAGACTGATACATACTAAAAACGAAAAGGGGAGGGATAAAATGAAAAAGCAACTTATTACTGTCGCTGCAGCAGCTTTATTTATCGTTTCTGGTTGTGCAGCAGATAATGAAGAAGGCCAGCGTGGAACAGATAATAATAATATCGAACCCGTAAGATATCAAAATCATCCAGATGGCATTGGTACGCGTGATAATCGAAACTATACGATGCAACGTGACTTGGAGGAACCAAATCGATTCCGAAATATAAATAATCCAGGAAACAATAATACGCGTAATATAAATAATACCAATGAACAAACCAATGCAAATCGGTATGATGTAGCTGAAGAAGCGGCGGATTTAATCGTTCAACGAATCAATGTTATTGATAATGCCTATGTTCTGACCACAGACAATAATGCCTATGTTGCGGCTGAACTAGACACACATCAGAATGGTAATAATTTAAATCACAAGGATGGAGAATTAACCGATGAGGTTAAAGAAAAAATTTCATCCATCGTAAAATCAGTGGATAATAATATTGACAATGTATATGTGTCCACTAACCCAGATTTTATGGATTTAGCTGATAATTATGCACGTGATGTCGATGAGGGAAGACCAATTGAAGGATTCTTTGAAGAAATTGGTAATATGATTGAACGAGTTTTCCCACAAAATAGATAATGTCGAAAAAGGTGCCTACATAGGCACTTTTTTCCATTTCTGGATTATTTTATACATAATAGCCTAAGTTTTTGCACTAATCTCTTTTCTTTAAAAAAACGTTAACATGTGGTAATGTATTACATATAATTCATATTAAACATAGTGGTTTACTATGATTTCATTATATGGAGATGAGAAGATGGGACGAGAATTCTTAGAGATTTTTGAGGATTGGGCAGAGAACTATGATAATACAGTTAATGGGCATGACCGTGAATATAAAGAAGTTTTTCATCAGTACGATCAGATATTAGATGAAGTGGTAGAAAATTCGATTGGTACTGTATTAGAATTTGGAGTAGGTACTGGCAATTTAACAAAGAAGCTAGTGGAAGATGGACATACTGTGATTGGCATCGAACCTTCACCAGCTATGCGAGACATCGCGAAAATGAAGCTACCCGACGTAACGGTATTGGATGGTGATTTTTTAGATTTTCCAAAGCCTACTACTCCAATTGATACGATAGTTAGTACATTTGCATTTCACCATCTAAATGATGAAGAAAAAGAACTTGCAATTAAAAATTTTGCAACATTACTTCCTAAAGGTGGTAAAATTGTATTTGCAGATACACTTTTTGTATCGGACACTGCTAAGCAACGGAAGATAAGAGAGGCAGAGGAAGTTGGATATTCCAATCTTGCCGAGGATTTACGAAGAGAGTATTATCCTAATATTGACACAATCGAACAAATATTTACTGAGCAACAGTTTAATGTTTCTTTCAAGCAAATGAATGATTTTGCTTGGCTTATCATAGCAACATTTAAATAAGGTTTAAAGGAGAAGTGAAAGATGATGAAAAAGATGAATGTAGAAAGCTTTAATTTAGATCATACAAAAGTGAAAGCACCATATGTTCGACTAGTTGGTGTAACAGAAGGAGCTAATGGAGACAAGGTATATAAATACGATATCCGGTTCAAGCAACCAAATAAAGAACACATGGAGATGGCTGGATTACATTCTCTTGAGCATTTAATGGCAGAAAACATTCGTAATCATATGGACAACGTATTAGATATTAGCCCAATGGGGTGTCAAACAGGATTTTATTTGGCTATTTTAAACAATGATTCTTTTGACGAAGTATTAGTAACACTTGAAAAGACATTGGAAGATGTTTTAGCAGCAGATGAAGTGCCGGCATGTAATGAAGTACAATGCGGCTGGGCAGCCAACCATAGCCTTGAAGGTGCAAAGGAAATCGCAAAAGAGATGCTTGCGAAAAAAGAGGGTTGGAGAGAAGTTTTCTAACTAATGGGGTGATACTGTGGCATTATATCAATCGATTCATGATTTAATTGGCCATACTCCTCTGCTTAACATACGCCATATTGATGGTATTCCAGAAGGAGTTAACATCTATGCAAAGCTAGAATTTTATAATCCTGGTGGAAGTATAAAAGACCGTCTAGGAGCAGAACTAGTTGATGATGCTCTTACAAAAGGGAAGATTAATCAAGGTGGTACGATTATAGAACCTACAGCTGGTAATACTGGAATTGGCTTAGCGCTATCAGCGAAAGAAAAAGGCTTAAAAGTAATCTTTGTTGTGCCAGAACATTTTAGTCGTGAGAAGCAACTGATTATGCAAGCTTTGGGTGCAGAGATTGTCCATACGCCTAGAGAAGCTGGAATGAAGGGAGCAATTGAAAAAACAGAACAGCTGTTAAACGAAATCCCAAATAGCTTCTCGCCGCAACAATTCGCCAACCCTGCTAATCCAAATACGTATTATAAAACCCTCGCTCCAGAAATTTGGCATGATTTAGATGGGAATGTTGATGTTTTTATTGCAGGAGCAGGTTCTGGTGGTACATTCATGGGGTGTTCGCGATTTTTTAAAGAAAAAGATCCAACTATCAAGACTGTGATTGTGGAACCAGAAGGATCAATTATTGCAGGTGGTAAGTCTGGTCCTCATCGAACAGAAGGGATTGGGATGGAATTTTTACCTGCTTTTATGGATCCAAGCTATTTTGATTCGATTCATACGATCAGTGATGTAGATGCTTTTCAAATGGTGGAAAGCCTTGCCCGTAAGGAAGGATTGTTAGTTGGTAGTTCTTCTGGTGCCGCGATGCGTGCAGCATTAGAAGAAGCGAAACAAGCAGAGAGGGGTACGAATATTGTGGTCATTTTTCCAGATGGTAGTGATCGTTATTTAAGTAAAAAGATTTACCCGGATGTTATGGGGAAGGAGATTTAATATGCGTTCAAAAACAAAAATGGTACATGGTGGTATTACACGTGATGAACAAACAGGAGCAGTCTCTGTTCCAATTTACCAGGTAAGTACGTATAAGCAGGATGGTGTAGGGAACTTTCGCGGATATGAATACTCTCGTACAGGTAACCCAACTCGTCATGCACTAGAAACTGTTATAGCAGAGCTAGAAAATGGTACTCATGGATTTGCTTTTGGCTCCGGAATGGCTGCCATTACAACGGTTATGATGCTGTTAGATGCAGGGGATCATGTTGTATTAACCGATGATGTATATGGTGGATCTTATCGGTTAATGAGCAAAGTTTTAAACCGATTTGATTTACATCATACATTTGTGGATACGAGTAATCCTGAACAAGTCGAGGCAGCAATAAAAGAGAATACCAAGGTTTTATATGTTGAAACACCTACGAACCCATTACTAAAAATTACAGATATAAAGAAAATGGCAGACATAGCGAAAAAACATAATCTGCTATTAATTGTTGATAATACCTTTGCAACACCATACTGGCAACAGCCTTTAGATATGGGGGCAGACATTGTCCTTCATAGTGCAACCAAATATATTGGTGGACATAGCGATGTCGTGGCAGGATTAGTGGTAGTAAAGTCAGAGGAACTAGCAGAAAGAATTCACTTTCTACAAAATTCTGTTGGTGCAGTATTAGGACCACAAGATTCCTGGTTATTAATGAGAGGAATTAAAACGTTAGCACTACGAATGGAAGCAATTGAATCGAATACGAAAGAACTTATTCAGTTTTTACAGGGCCATGAAAAAGTAACGACAATTTATTATCCAGGTATTGAATCCCATCGAGGTCATCATTTAGCTCAAGAACAAATGAGTGGTTTTGGTGGAATGATTTCATTTGATGTAGGTAGTGGTCATCTGGCGGAAGAAGTATTGAAAAAAGTGAAGTACTTTACGCTTGCAGAAAGTCTAGGTGCAGTTGAAAGCTTAATTTCATTACCAGCTAAAATGACCCATGCATCAATCCCAGCAGACCGAAGAGCAGAGCTTGGAATAACCGATGGGTTAATCCGAGTTTCAGTAGGAATAGAGGATGTTCGTGATTTAATAGAAGATTTATCACAGGCATTAGGTAACTAAGTAAAGGGGCAGCGGATGAGCTGTCCTTTTTTGCTTATGTACAGTAGTAGTAGTATTTGATTGATCGTATCATAGAAGTTTAGCTGTAGCATGAAAGTCTTATAGTTATTTTTTAAAGAAATATGCTAAAATGAACACAATATTAGTTTAAAAGGGGATGTCCATAATGAGTGAAAAAGCATTGCAATATTTAACTGATAATCGGAACCAATTATTAACTAAGCTAAATGAATTTTTATCCATTCCTAGTGTTAGTACGGATAGTGTACATAAAGAAGATGTAAGAAAAGCTGCAAGCTTTTTAGAAGAATACTTAACTGAAATTGGCTTTAAGAATACTCAACAAATCGAGACTCAAAAGCATCCTATCGTTTATGCAGAATATATGGAAGCTGGGCCTGAAGCTCCAACGGTTCTATTATATGGCCATTATGATGTTCAGCCAGTGGATCCGATTGAATTATGGGAAAGTGATCCATTTAAACCAGAAATAAGAGATGGACGACTTTATGCACGAGGTTCTAGCGATGATAAAGGACAAGTGTTTATGCATCTAGCGGTGTTTGAAGCACTGATGAAAACAACCGGTAAGCTTCCTCTTAATGTCAAGGTTTGTTTAGAAGGTGAAGAGGAGATAGGTAGTGAAAATCTCTATTCGATGCTACAAGAGAAAAAGGAATTATTCGAGGCTGATTTTGCAGTAATCTCTGATTCGGGGATGGTAGCCAAGAATCAACCAACTATTCTTTATGGATTAAAAGGGTTCACCGGTATTGAAATTACCGTTACCGGACCAGATCATGATCTACACTCAGGAATGTATGGTGGCGCAGTGCGTAATCCGATTATGGCTCTATCTCATATTCTTTCATCTATGAAAAATAAGGAAGAGGTAGTGACAGTAGAGGGTTTCTATGACGGCGTAGAAGATTTAACCGAGGAAGAGAGAGAATTAATCGAACAAGTACCAGGAGAAGATTTTGTGAAAGCTACTGGTATTCCGGAAACCGTATCAGAAAAGGGCTATTCACCTAAGGAACATACCATGGCTCGTCCAACGTTTGAGGTTAATGGAATATACGGTGGGTATCAAGGAGAAGGAACGAAAACCATTATCCCTACCTCAGCCACTGCTAAAATTACGTGTCGATTAGTTCCAGGACAAGACCCAGTGGATATTCAACAAGCTCTTGAAGCACATGTGAAGAAGGTTGCACCTAAAGGAGTAACCGTAGAAGTGAAGAAAGAAAAGCTTTCTGCAAAAGCCTATAAAGTGGAACCTAATCATCCATTAATTGAAAAAGCGGCCAAAAGCTATACGAAAGCATTCGGCAAAGAAACGGTTTATGTTCGTATGGGCGGCTCCATTCCTGTAGTGGAGTGGATTGAAGATATCTATCAAATGCCGATTGTTTTATTAGGATTCGGTACACCAGATGATAGACTACATTCACCAAATGAAAGCTTCCCACTAGACAGTTTTGATAAAGGAATGGAAACATTAGTCTATTATTGGAATGAAGTAAACAAGTTATAGAACGGTTATATATTTCCTAGGAATCTCCATAGGAACTCTTTACAGGGGGAGTTGGATGGAACAGGCAGTGGAGTTACTTTACCATAAGGATATTTTGAAGGAATTTCTTGCACGTTACCATTTAGATAGCGAGCATACATTATTAGGGGACTTTGAAAACTATGTGTACGAAGTAATGAGGGAAGATCAATCATTTATATTACGTGTTACACATAGTTCACATCGTAGTGAGGAAGAGATAATAGGGGAATTAGAGTGGGTAACTTTTCTCCAGCACAATGGGGCTAATGTGCCAACCGTTTATTTTTCCTCCAAGGGTAACTGGATAGAAAAACAAGTAGCAGAGGATAATTCTGTATTTTACGCTTGTTTATTTTCTAAAGTAAAAGGTAAATCTGTTCGTTCCAGAGACGAACTGTTCCAGGATAAATTATTCGCTAGTTGGGGTAGGGAAACGGGGAAAATACACCGAATTACAAATCGGTATCTTCCTACAAACGGTATGAGAAAACACTGGCATGAGGATGATTTATTCAGGGTAGAGCTATATGTGCCAGATGAACCTCTTGTTATCGAGCGTACAAAAGAAATAAGGACCCAATTAAAAGAACTTCCCCAAGAAGATTATGGGCTTATTCATAACGATGTTCATAATGGGAATTTCTTTTATGATGGTAAAGAAATTCATATTTTTGATTTTGATGATGCATGTTACTTTTGGCATGTATCGGATATAGCTATTCCTTTATACTACTCTTGTACGTCTTTATTTCCCAATGAGGGTGATCAAGAGGAGAAATCGCGGTTTGCGAACAAATTCATTACATCATTTATGGAAGGGTATATGGATGAGATGAGTCCTCCAAAGGATTGGATGGAACTTCTTTCTTTATTCTTAAAAGTACGAGACGTCACCTTGTATGCAGCACTAAATAAAAAAATTGCACCAGAAAATCGGAATGTAAAAATCCTACGATGGATGGACCAAATTAAACATAGGATTGAACAATGTATTTCAATTGTAACTATTAACCAATGAGAAGAGGTTGTTTAAATGAAATTAGCTCTAATTACAGGAGTTTCCAAAGGACTGGGAGAATCCATTGCGAAGCTATTTCTAGAGTCTGGCATTCATGTACTTGGTATATCAAGAAGTATAAATAAACAGCTAGAAAAAATTGCAGCAAATAATCATGTGAAATACCATCATTATACTTGTGACCTTGGAAATATGGGAGAAATAGAGGAAGCAATTGAAAAAGTTAAAGCAGATATCCAGCAGTATGACCCATCGCTACTATATTTGATCAATAATGCAGCTGTCATTGAACCGATAAATCAAGTAAGCAAACTAGATAATCAAGCACTCGCCTACCATGTTCATCTTAATACAGTCGTCCCGATGATATTAACGAAGGAGCTATTAGATTTCTCTTCGAAAATAAATACCTCTTTCATTTGTGTCAATATTACTTCGGGTGCTGCGGAAAGGCCAATATATGGTTGGGCTGCTTATTGTAGCTCGAAGGCGAGTATCAATATGTATACGAGAACAGCAGCACTCGAACAAGAAACATTAAAGACTGGTCATAAAATAATTGCCTTCAATCCTGGGATTATGGATACGGATATGCAACAAACTATTCGATCAAGCGCTAAAGAGGCTTTTAACGAGGTAGAAAAATTTAAAGCGTATAAGGAAGGTAATCAACTAAGAGATAGTGATACGGTTGGTGGCATTCTAATTGATATTTTGAATGATGAAGCGAGTATTGAAAATGGAAAAATATATCAAGTTAACGAATATGTATAGTGATGAAAAAGGATGTCATGGTGGAATTGCTACCATGACATCCTTTGTTATCGTTTAATAGTATCCACCAGCATATCCACCTGCACCAACGATGATTAGCAGGATGAAAAGAACAACGATTAACGCAAACCCGCCTTCAAATCCACGTCCCATTATTTCACCTCCAGTTTTAAAAATTTTTATATTCACCGACGATTAATAGCCCCAACCGCCGCCATATCCGGACCCGTAGCCACCACCGTAGCCACTAGCACCAACAATGATTAACAAAATAAACAACACAACAATCAAAGCAAAGCCTTTTCCATATCCACTATCTTTACTCATGCATTGCCACCTCCTCTAGTACAATGTATGTATCATTTATCATGGTGACAGGGCGAATGTACTGGTAACCAAGTTGAATCCGGGAATTTTGTTTCGTCGAGGGTACATGCTTCGGTGAATATATATGGTGTAATGAAAGTGTTTAGAAATTATGGTACACTAGGAAAATGAAAAATATGTAATGAGCAGCGTAGGCTGATAAATAGAAAGGACGATTAGATGATTACAAGAAAAAGTAAACGTGAAATTGAACAAATGCAGAAGGCTGCAGACATACTAGTTCAAGTTCACAAAGAGATTGCAAAAATGATTAGACCGGGAATTAGTACGATGGAAATTGATACGTTTGTAGACCGATTTTTAGAAGAGCATGGAGCTATTCCAGAGCAAAAGGGGTATAACGGATTCCCTTATGCAACTTGTGCTTCTATTAATGATGAAATCTGCCATGGATTTCCTAGAGAAGACAAACTTAAGGATGGCGATATTGTAACGATTGATATGGTGGTTAATCTAGACGGTGGGTTAGCAGATTCTGCATGGACTTATGCCGTAGGAGATGTTGATGAAAAAGGTCTTCGTCTTATGGAAGTAACAAAGAAATCACTTTATATTGGAATTGAGCAAGCAAAAGCTGGTAACCGAATTGGTGATATTGGTCACGCGATTCAAACATATGCTGAGGCAGAAGGCTTCTCTGTTGTAAGAGACTTTACCGGCCATGGCATCGGACCAACGATTCATGAGGATCCACATATCCCACATTTTGGATTACCTAACAAAGGTCTTCGTTTAAAACCAGGAATGGTAATTACGATTGAGCCGATGTTAAACGAAGGAGATTGGCAAAGTAAAGTAGATTCTAATAATTGGACTGCTAGAACGGTTGATGGTGGTCGCTCGGCACAATATGAGCATACGATTGTGATTACAGAGGGAGATCCAATTATTTTAACAGAGCAAGATAAATAATTCTTTAGGAGGTCTGTACGTTAGTGCAGATTTTCTTTTTTATAATGAAAAGATTAAGTTTGAACAGTTTTCACCACTAATAAAATCAGTTATAATTAGTTAAAATTTCTGAGTGGAGGAGACTAGGATGGAGACCGTTAACGTAACAAAGAATACTGTATCTACGTCTATGACCATGCTTAAACGCGGTCTAACAGTAGGTTTTCCTATCATGCTTGGTTATATACCCATTGCGATAACCTACGGAGTTCTTGCGAAACAGGCAGGACTTACATTAACAGAGCTTACGTTAATGAGTGTATTGGTATTTGCTGGAGCAAGTCAATTTATGGGAGCCAATATGATTGCTCTTGGTGCAGGGGCTGTGGAAATCATTATCGCAACCTTTGTTTTAAACTTTCGTCATTTTGTGATGAGCTTATCCTTTATGAATCGAATGCGGCCGGTTGCGTTAAAGTGGAAGCTGCCATTAGCATTAGGGCTAACGGATGAGACATTTGCTGTTTCTTCCTTACATACGAAAGAAGCAAAAGAAGAGAAGGGATTTTTCTTTTATGCTTCGCTCACCTTAATTGCATACCTATCTTGGGTTATTGGTTCATTACTTGGCGGTGTGTTAGGGGAAATTATTCCAGAAGCTTTGAGTCAAAGTATGGGAATTGCGCTATATGCCATGTTCATCGGTTTATTAGTTCCTTCCGTCAAAAAGGAGCTAAGAGTAGGCTTAATTGCGCTTATTGCGATGTTGATTAATGCTATTTGTCTTCAGTTCATGAGTAGTGGTTGGGCAATTGTTGTCGGTACAGTGCTTGGTGGATATAGTGGTGTCTTTTTGTTGAAGGGGGAACGCTCATGATATGGTTCATTATCATTGGTATGTCTTTAGTAACCATGATTCCAAGGATTATTCCAGCATTTATTGTAGACAAATTACAATTTAAGGATTGGGTAAACCGTTGGTTAAATGCAATTCCATATGCAGCATTAGGTGCTTTAATTTTTCCTGGTGTATTAAGTGTAAATCCAGATAAACCACATATTGGATTCGTTGGTGGACTAGTCGCAGTAGTTCTAGCCTATATCGGATTAAATGTTATTTTTGTCGTCATTGGAGCTATATTATCCGTGTTTTTATTAACAACCTTATAAATTATATACATGCGTAATCGCTTGAGTTCGAGAAAAAGAATTATTTAAAGGAAAAACCGAATGATTACCTAGTATCGTATATCATTCGGTTTTTCCTTTAATTTTTATAGTTATGTCCTAGACTCAACCTTTTCCTTACTGCTGTAAATCAATATACAAAGTCTCTGGCCCTGTAGGTACCCTACTACCTCCTAGTGGTTCAACACTTACTTTAATAAAACGGATTGTTTGCACATCGGGTCCCTTATAATACACATGAACCATTCCATTCTTTAGATGTAGTAGCTCATCCTGCCAGTCATTATCATTTCGGACAAGCCATACTTGATAATCCTGACTTTCCAAAGGTCTAAGCCCTTCAACCTGTAGATACAATTCATTGGTTACTTCATTTAACCATATGTTACCGGTAATATTTTGATCCATTGTCACCGGGATGATATCGAGTTGATTAGTAGCTGGGTTATTCATGAAAGGTTGTTCCGGTATTAAATCATATTGTGCAGTTAAATATTCTTGGTCACTACTATCTGCAATTGGCTGCTGTTGGGTAATTTGCAATAGACCTAAGCAGATAATGAATAAAGCTGCTGCACCTGCAATGAAATAGAAGGCTTTACGATTTCCTATCTTTGGTTTAAAGTGCCCTTTTATATGAATGGTGTTTTTAATTCGTTTATTTAAGCTTTCAGAAGGGGTTACCTTCTGATTGTTACTTAGTAGTAACTTCCACGACGTTAATTCTTCCTGACAATGTGAACACCGGTATATATGTTCATCCATTGATTGACGTTTTTCGTTTGATAAATTCCCTAATACATAATCAATCATGAATTCTTCTGGGATATGTTTCATTCGTGCGTTTCACTCCTTATCAGTTCTTGCCCAATGAAGTAAGGACTTTTGCTTGCGTAGGTTCTGTAGTCCATAACGTATCGAAGATTTAATTGTCCCAATTGGTTTCCCGTAAATTGTTGCAAGCTCCCGTTGTGTTTTACCTTCAAAATAAGCCCCGTATATAAGCTCCCGTTGTTTTGGCGGAAGTTTATTAATTGCATCTTCTAAAATCTCTTTCTCTATCTCCTTTAAAACGTACATTTCCAATTTAACTGATTGTATTGTATCAAGTTTTTCTAGTTTATTTAATAAGACAGGTTGATGCTTTCTGAGACGATCGATACATCTACTTCGTGTTTTAACCGCTAACCAAGCCTTTACACTACCTTTATCTGGCTTGTATTGCATCGGTTTTTGAAATACTTCGATAAAGACATCATGACAAATATCCTCTGCTTCTTGGCGGTCTGCTAATACAGTTATCGCAATTTGAAGGACAAAGGATACATAGGTTTCATAGAATTGATTGAAAGCAGCTTGAGAGCCTTTAGCCATTAATTTTAGTAGTTTCTCATCTTGTTTCGTATCCATTATTTTACCCCCTTCACATTCACTGACCATATCTTAGCAAAAAAATATGGAAAAATTATAAAAAATTAAATCCATCTTTTAATCTTGCACGTATCATAGATGAATTTTTGAAAATAGAGGAGGATATGTCAGATGCTTAAAAAGATGTTCTATTCACTATTAGCAGTAGTATTGGGGGGGATGTTACTTACTTCAACTGTTTATGCAGAGGTCTCTGTCTATACTCCATACACGGGATTATCTGTATCACCTGGGGAGGATATTGAGTACAATGTCTCTATTATTAATTCTGGTAGTTCCATTGAAAATGTTAGTTTTGGGATGAAAGGATTACCAAAGGATTGGGAATATCAAATCACAGCAAATGGAACGAGTATTGAGCAATTATCAATTCGTCCGAACGATGAACAAGATATACGATTAGTTGTAACTGTACCACTTCAGGTGGATAAAGGAACCTATGAATTTGATTTAGTAGCAGATGGAAGTAGTACAAGTACATTAGGGTTAGTGGTAAATGTTACAGAGAAAGGTACATTTAAAACAAATTTCACGATTGACCAACCAAATATGCAAGGACATACAGATTCAACTTTTGAATATAATACGACATTGAAAAACCAAACGGCAGAAGAGCAGCATTATTCCTTAACCTCAAAAGCTCCAAATGGATGGAATACCGAATTTAAAGTAGATGGAAAGGCTGTTACATCGGTCACACTGGAACCAAATGAGGAAAAAAAGATAGAAATTGTTGTGACACCTGCTAATAATGCAAAATCAGATACGTATAAAATTCCTGTAAGTGCACAATCTGGTGGAACCTCTAGTGAAATCGAATTAGAAGCTGTCATTACCGGCACGTATGGGTTAACATTAACCACTCCAGATGGCGTACTAAGTGATGATATTACAGCTGGAGGAGATACGGTTGTTGATTTAGTAGTTGAAAATACAGGAAGCGTGGATCTGACGGATATTAATCTAAAATCAACTACTCCACCAAAATGGGAAGTAGAGTTTGACACGGATACCATTTCTACACTAAAGGCGGGAGAAAATGTCACCGTTAAAGCTACGTTAAAAGCACCAAAAGATGCTATAGCAGGGGATTATGTGACCACGTTTAGTGCATCTAGTGCTGAAGCTTCCTCTGATGCTAATTTCCGTATATCAGTTAAAACCTCTACTGCTTGGGGATTTGCTGGATTTGGAATTATTTTAGTGGTAGTAGGTGGATTGTATTCTATTGTTAGAAAATATGGGAGGAGATAACGAGTGAATGAGGCAATTATTGAAATACAAGAGCTTAGCAAAATCTATGACGATGTACCTGCAGTTGATAAGTTATCCCTCTCCATCCAAAAAGGAGAGATTTTTGGATTATTAGGCCCGAATGGTGCTGGAAAATCAACAACCATTTTTATGTTATTAGGTTTGACAGAGCCGACAAGTGGAAATGTCCATGTCTGTGGGATTGACCCAACAAGAAATCCACTTGAAGTAAAAAAGCGAGTAGGTTATCTACCAGATGATCTGGGATTCTATCAAAATATGACAGGCTATGAGAATCTCTTATATACGGCATCCTTAAATGAAATTCCGAGGGAAGAAGCTGAAAAACGTGCCCGCTCATTGCTAGAGCAAGTAGGTCTAGAGGGGGCTATGCATAAGAAAACTGGAAAGTATTCTCGTGGTATGAAGCAACGGCTTGGCCTAGCTGATGTATTAATTAAGAACCCAGAAGTTATTATTTTAGACGAACCGACCCTTGGAATTGATCCGGAAGGTGTACGGGAGCTATTAAGCTTGATTAACAAGTTGAATAAAGAGAAGAACATAACGGTACTACTCTCTTCCCATCACTTGCATCAGGTACAGCAGATATGCGATCGAGTTGGAATATTCGTTAAAGGAAAGTTACTCGCGAAAGGGAATATGGATGATTTAGCTGGACAATTATTTAAAAATGAAGCTTATATTGTCCATGTAGAAGCCGACCCAATTGATGATTACATGGTGAACGACATAAAGGGAATGAAGGAAGTGAGTCGAGTGGAGCAACTTAATCACAATACCATGGAGATTTATTGTGATAAAGATATTACACCGACCATTGCTAGAACTGTTATGTCCTATGATATAAATCTAACGAATATTAGTAAGAAAAATTACGGCTTAGACGAGATTTATCATCTGTATTTTGAAGGGCGTGAAACAAATGAAGCTTGAGCAAGTTCTATCTAAGATTACCTTCAAAGAACAAGCCAATACGGAAGAACGAGATAAGAAAGTAAAAAGAACATCTGTATTTGGTTCAATCGTACGAAAAGAGTTTACTGACTATATTAGAAGTTGGAGAATAATTATCTTACTCATCATAATTGGCTTAACCTGTCTTGGTTCGTTGTACACAGCGATTACAACGATAAAAGATGCTTTAGATCAATCCGATGAAGCAAAGCAGATTGCAAAAGATTCTTACTTATTCTTGAAACTATTTACTACTTCAGATGGTACTTTACCACCGTTTATTACGTTTGTAACGTTTCTAGGGCCCTTGCTCGGTGTTGCACTAGGATTTGATGCGATAAATTCAGAACGGAATAAGGGAACATTGACTCGTTTAATGGCACAACCGATTCCTAGAGATTATGTCATTAATGCAAAATTTGTTGCCGCCTTATTAGTTAATGTTGTATTATTCTTTGCACTTGGATTTCTCGTGATGGCATTAGGGATTATCATTATTGGGTTACCAATTACGTTTGAAGAGTTTATTCGAATCGTATGCTTTTTAGTATTGTGTATTGTCTATATCGCTTTCTGGTTAAATCTAGGAATTCTATTTTCTGTAAGGTTTAAACAAGCTGCTACGTCCGCCTTATCTGGAATCGCAGTTTGGATATTCTTTAGTATCTTTTACAATATGATCATTGATTTTATTAGTAAAAGCTATTTAGATTCACAGGCCATTTCAAGTGTGGACGAGGCTATTAGTAAACAAGAAACGATTCTAAATTTATATCGACTATCACCGAGCTATTTATTCTCTGAATCTACCACTACCTTACTTTCACCTGGGGTAAGAACTTTAGGGCCATTGACAATGGAACAGACGGTAGGGGCGATAGCAGGACCATTACCACTTGGACAGAGTCTATTACTAATATGGCCTCAATTAACCGGTCTTATTGCAGCAACGTTAATCTGCTTTATAATTGCGTATAACTGGTTCATTAAACAAGAAATCAGGACAAATTAATAAGCGAATCTATTATGAATAGTCACTAGAAAATCAAAAATCCGAATATCTATTGGACATTCTTTATCAGAGTGGGAATAGGTTCGGATTTTTCTTTATTATGACGGAAGGTCACTAGTTGATGAATGGAAAATTTTTCTGTTACAATCGACAAAAAAAGAAATTGACATGAATACTAATATGTTTTACTATTAATCCAGCATAATAAAAGTCTATCTTATTAATAGCCGCTGAGACGAGGGGTCGAAGATGCGGTGGCAAACCAGTTTGATTAATAGTCAGATATGGGGCCCAACCTGAGCGCAAAACAGCTTTGTTTTGTGAACAATAAGAGGATAGCAGCTGATATTTATCGAAGCTTTCCTTAGGTTGTAGGAGAGCTTTTTTTATGCCCTGAAATGAAAAAAATGGAAGGGATGGTAAATTTTGTCAGAGAAAATATTATTTACGTCGGAGTCTGTATCAGAAGGACATCCGGATAAAATTGCCGATCAAATTTCTGATGCAATATTAGATGCTGCATTAGAACAGGACCCAAGTTCAAGGGTTGCCTGTGAAGTATTTACAACAACAAATACAGTTATTGTTGGTGGTGAAATAACTACCAAAGCGAATCTAAATGTGGAAAAAATTGTCCGAAACACGCTGATTGAGATTGGGTACACGGATAATCGTTATGGAATTGATGGAAGCTCTTGTAATGTAGAAGTTCTTCTTCACACTCAATCACCTGATATTGCTATGGGAGTAAATGTCTCCAGTGATAGTAAAGCAATAGGTGCTGGTGATCAAGGAATTATGTTTGGCTATGCAACAGATGAAACGGATTCTTACATGCCATTAGCAATTGAAATAGCTCATAAATTAGTGAAACGTGCTTCTCAACTCCGTAAACAAGGTGAATTCACTTGGGCACGCCCGGATATGAAATCACAAGTTACCATTGATTATACGAATCCTAAACAGCCCATCATTGATACGGTTTTAATGTCTATTCAGCATGATGAGGACTTTGATAAAGATAAATTTGAAACGTATGTAAAAGAAAGTATTATTAAACAAATTGCACGTGATTACGGAATGAATGAAGAATTCCGTATTTTGATTAATCCGACTGGTCGTTTTGTTATTGGTGGCCCACATGGAGATACAGGGTTAACTGGTAGAAAAATTATTGTCGACACCTACGGAGGAGCTGCTAAGCATGGTGGTGGAGCGTTCTCTGGTAAAGATAGTACTAAGGTTGATCGTTCAGCTGCATATGCAGCACGTTATGTAGCGAAGAATATCGTAGCTTCCGGATTTGCCAAACGTTGCGAGATTCAATTATCTTATGCGATTGGTGTCAGTGAACCCATTAGTATTTCTATCGATACATTCGGCACAGAGACAGTCGAACATGAACAATTGCTTAAGGCCATACGAGAAGTTTTTGATCTTACCCCTGCAGGTATTATTAACATGCTGAACTTGCGTAAGCCACAATATAAACAAGTGGCAGCATATGGACATTTTGGTCGTCATGACTTAGATGTTACATGGGAAAGAACTGATAAAGTAGAAGCGTTACAAGAAGCGTTAGCAAACTATGCATATGCTGGGGTTCTACGGTAATGAACCATTTAAAGGAGCTTGTTGCGAGTCCATTTCCGTTAATGAATCAAGATAAGATGCCTTTATTTGATGCGCTAGTAGAATATGCTAGACAAGATGTAACCCCATTTGATGTGCCAGGTCATAAAATGGGTTCTGCTATGACTCCGTTGAAGGAAGTACTTGGGGAAATGGCGCTACGAATGGATGTTAACTCCATGAAGGAATTAGATTTGTTAAGCCATCCACAGTCTGTTATTAAAGAAGCTCAGGATTTAGCTGCCGATGCCTTTGGAGCAGAGCATGCCTATTTTCTAGTAAATGGAACAACTGTTGGAATTCAAACCATGATTATGGCGACATGCAAACCAGGCGATACATTACTAGTTCCTAGAAATGGTCATAAATCTGTAATGGATGGAATTATTTTAAGTGGAGCAAGACCCGTGTTTATCCAACCAGAGGTGGACTATCATTTCGGTATATCACATGGTGTTTCGGTAGCCAGTGTAGAAAGTGCAATGAAGGAGCATCCAGAAGCTAAGGCATTATTAATTACGTATCCAACGTATTTTGGTTCGATGAGTGATTTAGAGAAGATATGCCAATTAGCACATGCTCAAGACATTGCTGTCATCGTAGATAGTGCACATGGTGCTCATTTGCCATTTCTATCAGATGAAATCATTGATCCAATCCAAGCGGGGGCAGATGGGGTAACAGTCAGTATGCACAAGACTGGTGGCTCCTTAACACAAAGCTCACTCCTACTTTTACAACATAATCGAATAGCACCGGAAGCAGTCCAGAAGCTCCTAAGTATGCTTCAGTCGACAAGTGCTAATTACTTGTTGATGAGCTCTTTGGATGTAGCGAGAAGGGAGTTAGCGTTATTCGGTAATGCAAAGTATCAAAGTTTAAAGCCTATCGTGGAGAAGGCTATTTCTGAAATTGAGTTAGATTCTAGATATGAAGTGCTAAAGAAAGGTTATGTAGTCAATCAATTTAATCAATCATATGACTGGACAAAATTAGTAATCCGGGTGAACGGAATTGGATTGACCGGATTTGATGTATATACAATATTGAAACAAAAATATGGAATTCAAATGGAGCTTGCGGAAGGCTATGTCGTGATGGCTGTCATTACTCCAGCTGACACTGCAGAATCAATTGGAGAATTGGTCACAGCATTACGTGATATTGCGGAAACATATGGTGAGAGAACCGTCATCATGTCTACCAGTGTAACAGCGGACCAAGTTAATGAACTAATGCTAAGCCCAAGAGAGGCATTTTATGCTGAGCATGAGTCCATCGCCATTGATGAGGCTGTAGGAAGAATCAGTGCAGATACGTTAATGATATATCCACCAGGCATTCCACTTGTTATTCCAGGAGAGCTTATATCACATGATGTGGTAAAGCAATATCATTATTATCGTCAAACGTTAGGGGAAGTGTTAACCGAGGCGAAAGAAAAACATCATATTACAGTTGTAAAGGAGAATGCGTAAAATGGGTTTCAAATTATCGACATTAGGAAGACATGTATTAATTGAGTTTTACGGTTGTCCAAGTGATATTATTGAAAACAATAAATTAATTGAGAAGTTCATGAATGAGGCGGCAGATTACGCTGGGGCGACAATAGTTGAATCGGTGTTTCATCATTTTAATCCTTATGGGGTTTCAGGAGCGGTAATTATCGCGGAATCTCATTTAACCATCCATACTTGGCCAGAATACGGCTATGCCTCCGTAGATGTATATACTTGTGGTGATTCCGTAAGCCCTTGGAAAGCAGCAGAATATTTAGGTGAAAAGCTGCAAGCGAAGCAAACCGAATCATTTGAAGTGCCACGTGGTATGGTTGATAAAATCAAACAATTTGCAGACCGTGAAATCAACGACGTACAAGTAAAACCATTATTAGAAGGTGTTAAATAATGACATGGTATACAGAACAATGGAGTAATGAATGTAACTTTTCCATAAAGTATGAGAAGGAATTGCACAGTGAAAAGAGCCCATTTCAACAAATTGATTTTTATCAAGGAAAAGAATTTGGAACCTTTTTTACATTAGACCGATTAATGATGGTAAACGAAAAAGATGAATTTATTTACCATGATATGATTGTCCATCCTGCCTTTGCAACTAATCCTAACATCAAGAAGGTATTAATCATTGGTGGGGGAGATGGTGGAACGGCTCGTGAAGTACTACGATATCCTAGCGTTGAAGAAGTAGTGATGGTTGAAATTGATGAGCGAGTATTCCGATTATGTCAAGAATATTTACCCGTTACGGCTAAAGGAGTAGAAGAAGATAAGCGAATGGAGCTTCGTTTTGAGGATGGATTAGCGTATGTGAAGAATGCTCCAGATGCCTCCTTTGATCTCATATTAGTAGATTCAACCGATCCTATTTCCGTTGGTGAGGGATTATTTACCACTGCATTTTATCAAGAATGCTATCGTGTTTTAAATAAGGACGGTATCCTAATTAATCAGCACGAATCACCTTATTTCGCTGAGTATGCGGAAAATATGCGAAAAGCACGGAAAAAGATTAAAGCGATTTTTCCGATTACGAATGTATACCAGTATCATATGCCTACTTATCCATCAGGCCATTGGTTGTTTGGATTTGCATCGAAAACATTTGATCCAGTAAAGGACATCCGTGTAGAAGATTGGAAAAGCTTTGGGCTTAAAACGAAATATTATAATACGGATCTACATGTAGGTGCATTTCAATTACCTTCTTATGTTAAGGAGGCTCTAGAGACGGATGAATAAGCAATTAAATATAAGCACCTTTATCGGCTGTGAGAAAACTTATGAGGAAGCGGAAGTAGTACTGTTTGGTATTCCATTCGATGGAACGACTAGCTTTCGACCAGGAACTCGTTTTGCCATGCAGGCCATACGAAACGATTCTTTTGGCTTAGAAACGTATTCGCCATATTTAGAGAGAGATTTAGAAGATGCTTTTATCTATGATGGTGGTGATTTGGAATTGCCGTTTGGAAATACGAATAAAGCACTTGAGCAGATTCATACGTACAGCCAAGAGGTATTAGAAGCTGGAAAGAAATTTCTAATGGTTGGTGGAGAACATTTAGTTAGTCTACCTACGATTAAAGCCGCATATGAAAAATATCCGAACCTACATTTGATTCACATTGATGCGCATACAGACTTACGTGACGATTATTTAGGTGAAACATTGTCACATGCTTCGGTTATCCGTCGTAGTCATGATTTTTTGGGTGATGGAAGAATTTTTCAATTTGGTATTCGCTCGGGTATGAAGGAAGAGTTTGAGTGGGCCAAGAAGCACACGTATTTAGAACGTTTTGCCTTAACAACCTTGAAGGAAAAAGTACTAGAATTAAAGGATGTACCAGTTTATGTAACGATTGATTTAGATGTACTAGATCCTGGTATTTTTCCTGGTACCGGTACACCGGAGCCTGGCGGGGTTACTTATAAAGAGCTATTAGAGGCCATTCATCATTTACAGCAATTAAACCATATAGTTGCAGCAGATATCGTAGAACTCTCTCCGCCATATGACCCATCTGGTGCTTCGACAGCGATGGCTTGTAAAACAGTTAGAGAAATGTTATTGACACTTGGAAAATAAGTAATAGATTCACTATTGATTTTATAAAGGCCGTTCCCTATACTTGAGATAATATAAGGTGAACGGAGGTATCTCTTAGCGAATGGATAACTAATCTTTTGTTTGCAGAAAATTTGATCGTAAAATCAAATGCTTCTAGAGACAAGGGATTAGTATGCCATTTCGCCGGGATACATTGATATGCTATTTTGCTATAGCGGAAAATTGCATGACTGTTACGTATTCCCCCAGAATGCTGTACATTCTAATCCCCTCTCTATTTAGGAGGGGTTTTTTATGTTGAATAATTAGATATCTTTCTAGCTTATTATGAAATAGTAGGGGGAAATTGATTATGGATACGAAGTTAATATTGGTAGAAGGCCTACCTGGATTTGGAAAGTCAATGACAGCAAAACTTATCTATGATTCCTTAATGGAAAGGAACATAGATGCAGAGTTGTATTTGGAGGGAGACCTACATCACCCAGCCGATTATGATGGAGTTGCTTGTTTTACGAGAGAACAGTATGAGGATTTGTTATTACACAGTGGGGGACTTAAAGAAGCTATTAAAGATTTTATACAAGTAAAAGATCGTCATTATTTTTTACCTTACGAGATAATGAAACTTCGTTTGAATAGGCAATTTCCAGATCCGCTAATGAGCAAGGTATTCGAGCATGATATATATGAACTTCCATTCGAACGAAATAAAGAGCTAATTGCAAATAAATGGGAAGAATTTGTGCAGGAATACTCTTTTGCCAATAAAATCGTAATTTTTGAATGTTGTTTTATTCAAAACCCAGTAACAATTGGAATGGTAAAATACAATAAACCGAAGGAAAATGTGTTAGCGTATGTTTTAAAGTTAGCGAATATTATAGAAAAACTAAATCCTGTCTTAATTTATGTGGAACAAGACGATTTAGAATTTTCCTTTGAAAAAGCGGTTCAAGAGCGACCGAAAGCATGGTCTGACGGGTTTGTAGATTACTATACGAATCAAGGATTCGGGAAGGAACAGAAGTATATAGGGAAGGGAGGAGCTTTGGCGGTACTTAAGGAGAGACAGAAGATTGAAGCGGAGATCTATGATAGGTTAAGTATGACAAAATTCAAAGTTAATAATTCAAATTATGAGCTACAACGATATCAGAAGCTGTTAAATAAACGATTATCTAGCTTGTAGCTACATAGGAAAAATTAGGGAATAACTGATAGTAGCTCCGGAAAAATGCAGAATACTAAATACGGTAAACTCTATACGCTTTCGTGCTTCGAGCTTTTGTTTCTGAAGTAACGGAACTTTTTCCGGAGCGTTTATATGCCAAGGCTATTGTTTCTTTATAGTGGTTGAACTTCTTCGTAAAGCCATATCACAAACAACGTAGCTAAAAACATTCAATTTATATATGGTTCAATGTGAATATGTGTGTACAGTATTCCATATTCATTAGCAAGCTTTTTTTCAATTCGAACGGTAATGTCATGGCTTTGGATTACGGTGAGATTGGGGTCCACTTTAATGGTTACATCTAGTACTGACTGATTACCAAGTGCTCGTCCCTTAATATCAGGTACAATTTTTACCTCTGGGAATGTTTTAATTTCTTGTTTAATTTTTTGCAAGCGTTCCTCATCAAAAGCATCTGTTAATGATAAGGTTGATTCTTTAAAAATACCCCAGGCTGTTTTACAAATAATCAATCCCACAATTAACCCAGCAAGCGGATCTAGCCAATAAATTCCGAACTGAGCACCTATAATTCCAATAAATGCCCCTATACTTACAAGTGCATCAGAGCGATTATCCTGTGATGCGGCATATAATGCACTACTATTTACTTTTCTTGATAAAGAAAGATTGTAGCGATAAACGATATACATGATAATTGCTGAAGCGATAGCTGTCCAGGCAGTTAGTAGGTCAGGTTTTGTTGCGTTGTCTCCAAACATGTTACCTACCGTAGCAAAAATCACCTGTAATCCGACTGCTACCATAATAAATGCTGCTAGCAACGATGCAATCGTTTCTGCCCGATAATGCCCATAGCGATGATTATGATCAGGTGGCTTCTGCGAGATTCGTAATCCAATTAAGATAGCGATGGAGGCAACAATATCCGTTGAGTTATTTAAACCATCTGCCCATAATGCATCGGAATCGCCTATATGTCCGATTAACAGCTTTGTTGCAGAGAGAAAAAGATATGCGAAAATACTGATCCAAGCACCTTTTTCCCCTCCTTTTATATTTGGTTGGTTCATTAAACTACCCCCATGAGCTGACATAATGTATCTATGTTTTACCGAAGCTATATTGGTCTAGTAAAAGTATCAAGTATATAGGAAGGTTATGTTATCAGTATGTTTCCTATCTCCAATAATATGAGCAAGTTTCATCTTGTACGTTTTGTAAATTTTCATTGCAATTATTCTAAAAATTTAGGATAATATTAATAAAGGAACAAAGGGGCATATCCAATGAAAAAGGAAAAGGTAGTTTACCGCTTTCATCCATATAAGGGAAAGGTCCTGATTGCTACAAGAGAAATATCCTTTGAAATTAAGCTGTCATCACGGTTAATCTTAGATGAGTTATGCTTTAACTGGAATAAGAGGATGCTTGAAGAAAGAATGAATCAATCGATTCAAAAAGGAAATAAGGACGAATTTACAAGCATTCGCAAAGAATATCTACATTATATTTGGGAATAAATCTACTGTGCATCAACAGCCTTGCCGACGTTTGGTGAGGCTGTTTTTATATCAGATAGTAATGAGTAACTATCTTTCTCAACCTATCTTAAAATATATATAAAAGTTGATTAAAGGGGACAATACGATGAATTTAAATGAGACAATCATAAAAAGGCAGAATCGAATATTACTGTACATTTTACTTATTGCATTTTTACTAGGACTTGGAGCGGAACTTGTCGTGATGGCACCTTTAGGGAATTTGTTAGCGCTTACGATTGGCGGGGGTATCGGTATCGGGTTAATCGCGTTGTTAAATTATAAAGCAATATTTACGAAGGCAGTACCATATCTCGCTATTGTTTGTCTGACTGGTGTGTCACTCGTCGTTATGCTCAGCTCAGATTATGTTACCAATATGTTATTTACCTTCTTTCTCCTGGCTGTTGCAGCTGTATCTTTATCGAAGGCGGTACTTACAACTGGGGGAGTTTTAGGACTAATATTATTAGGGTTCTTTATTTCTGTAAAGGGTGAACTAGTAGGGTTTGATACAAGAGCGGTAGCAATTACAGTCGTGTTTTTCGCATTAGTATTTCTTGTGTTATTCATCCAAATTCGAGTGACGAGAGGTTTTATCCAATCGATGCAACAAACAGTAACAGAACTTAGAGCTAAATCGCTACAGGAAGAGGAGCGATCAGCAAATGTCCGAGAAGGCGTTCTTCATGTTAGAGAGCAAATGTCGATGATGGAACAAGATAGTAGCATGAACCAAAAGCAAATGAGCGAGATGCTAGCAGCGTTCCATGATATTGCGAAGGCAAGTCAGGAACAAGCGGAGTCTGCTTCCGGAATATCTGAAGCGACGAATTCGAATCATAAATTATTAGAGAAAATGATGGTATCGTTTAGTAAAAGTGTAGAAGATGGTGAAGATTTAATCCAATTATCAACAATGGGACAAGAATCCATCCAATCCTTGACGGTAACGATAAATGACTTTAAACAGTCGTTTGAAAAACTAACAGAGAACATGGAAAGTCTTGTTCATCGAATTGACGAGAATAATACATATGCAGCAAAAATACAAGGTATTGCAGAGCAAACTAATCTTTTAGCTCTCAATGCAAGTATTGAAGCTGCCCGTGCTGGGGAGTTTGGAAAAGGATTTTCGGTAGTAGCTTCAGAAATTCGTAAGCTTGCCGAAGTATCACAGCATACTGCCAAGCATATTAGGGAGAACATGACGATGATTGAGCATGCTGCAAAACATACTCAATCTGAGGTAGCTCAAAATAAAGAGAAATTAATGGTAAGTACGGAGCGTACATTAGTCGCTAAAACAAATTTTGAAAAAATAACCGAGCAATTACATAACTTCATTAAGTATTTGAACTATTTAAATGAAAGTGCTGGTGAAATTAAAGATTCTTCCGAGCATATTGATCAATCCGTGGATCATCTAGCTTCTATCATTGAGGAAACAACAGCTACAATTGAAGAACTGGAAGCAATGGTGGATGAACAGGTTAATCGAATGGCTAATTTTGTTACTGCTATTGAGACGACAACTAAAGCTGCTGCCTCATTAGAGAATGCGTAAAGAAGCTAATTTGCTCCATAGTTAGCGCATGGATTCTTAGTGTGTGGAAAAAGGAAGGAAGTTATGAAGGTAGTGGAAGAAATACGCCATATTGCAAATTTAGTTTGTTGATAATGCCTATCATAAGGAGGACAAGTGCTGTCCATGGCTTGGAAAAGGAAAAGATTTATAACGAAATTCAGATTGCATATCCGTGTTTTTTATGAACTTATCGATTCTTTTCCTTCTCCTGGTATTTCGTTACTAGGCCATGTATTATCCGGGAATAACTCCACCTTTGTTTGAAAGGTTATGAATTTGTAAGTAATCTCTCCTTCTTCAACCCTACTGAAACGGTAACAATGATACTACAAATACTAGTAGCAACGCCAAGAAGTCCTAAAACGATAATTGGAACACTAGGAAGGATTAATCCTACTAGGATTAGACCGAAAAAAGTCAAAACAATAAACCCTTGATAAATAGCGGAGATAATCTTTACTGCAAGATGATTAAATAACGATAAAATTAATGGTGGTAAAAATAACACGATTAGCATTCCAAGAGATGTCCATAGACCGACTGGATCATCGAATGAAACGGTATTAGGTCCTGTTGGTTTGGAAGCCGCTATCAATAAAGTAACAATTGCTAACACCAGGGTTAATAGCAACATTGAAATTTTTTTTAACAAGTTGAATCCCTCTTTTCATTTGGTTCATTATTCAGAGTGGCTAGTGGAAAGTAGCATTTAGCTGGGAACTATTCTCCCGCCACTAAAGCGTAACTGCTTAACATTTCTATAATAATCCTCGTAATGGTAATGGATTACTAAATTTTTCCTGTAATTATATACTACCATAAATTTCAAATAAACAAAGTAGGGAAATTATATAGAATAGTCGATAAAATAGGGGCGTTATAAGGCACAAAAATTAATGGGATAGGTGAAAAAAGTATGACATGGATGATTTGGGAAATTAAATCGAAGAACTAGGGAATAATTTACAAACTAGTTCCAGAACTATTCGTGGATTCAAGTAAACTAGATATCCTTAGGTACACTTGTGTTTACTAGTCGGGCGCAAGCTGTCTTTGCGCGGGCTTATCTATTCTTTTTTCGGTCGCAAGCACTCCTCTCCTGGGCCCATCTAAAACCTCCTCGACAAAAGATAGCAGGAAGGTTTACTACATCTAGTACTCTTACTCATTAGCCGTCCTACTCTGGAAAGTACTATTTTTCCAAAGTAGGGCGGACGATTCTTTGCTTTTCTAACTTAAAAAAACGTTGTTACATCCTAGTTACGGATTTAAATAATCGGATCACAAAATTGATTTTGCAAATTACGATTTAAAGGTAACCCCGTATCATAAGAAATATCCCCAATTGATACCGCTAATTCCTCCAACTTTGTGCCATCGTTTTGCCAATAGCCTATTACTTTCTTCATAATCTCAACCGCTTCAATTCTACCCTGCTCATATAAATCAATAAAGCTTTTCTGACTAGGTTCATTTGTTGCAGGATGGTACCACGTGTTATGTTCTAAATTCAAATAATCTTTATGATCTAAAATTGGCTGATGAGAAAAAGAGGAGACCATAGAATGGAGTAGTTTATTTTTCCACCCATGTGGATCTGCTAAGATTTTCAGTGCTAATTTCATATCATTAAATGATTTAATAATATTCTTCCTTGTGTTCTGTTCCTGGTTTGGAAAGTGCTTTTTGATTGTTTGATAAAGCAATTCTGCTATGTCCGTTTTTAATTGCTTATTTAAATGGATTTCCTTATAAACTGGTGTTTTCCAGGTTTTTAGGTTTTTATACCGTTCCATCATCAATGTATCAATGATAATTTCCAATTTAGAATGATTATTTCCTTCATACCCAGCTTTATAATGGATATATGGATGTGCATTTCGATCTAATATATGGTGTGTCACAAATCCAAACGTATAATATTTTAGTTCATCAGATTGTCCTTTAACAGAACCGATTAAATCGATAAGGAATTCGCCACATTTTTCAGTATGCAGGAGGTTTCCAATATGATTAACGGAGCCATCTTTTTTCCATGGCCAAAAATTGAAATAAAAGAATGGGTCAGGACCTTGTGCACCTAAGTTTAAAATATAGCTATTTTTGGGAATTGACTTCGTAACACCTATTGAGTCAATTACTTCCTCACAAAAGAGCATATGGGTCCAAATATTAGGCATATAAAGTCCTCCTAATAAAAATAATGATATTTCCATTATAAGGGCAATCCAATTTAATAGGCATTACAATATTGTGAATTAATCTGGATACACATAAAAATATAACTTTTTGTTAATGGAGTAATGAATATAATTCTCATTTTTAAAAAATTTGGTACAATAGAGTAGGAAAGACATTCATTACTGGGGAGGAAATACATATGGAATATCGTATAGAACATGATACACTGGGGGAAGTGAAAGTTCCTGCTGACAAGTACTGGGGTGCTCAAACTCAGCGCAGTAAAGAGAACTTTCCAATTGGAAATGAAACAATGCCAACTGAAATTATAAAAGCGTTTGCAATCTTAAAGAAAAGTGCTGCCAAAGCAAATAGTGATCTTGGATTAATGGAGCAAAAAAAAGCAGAAGCAATTGAATATGCTGCTGTACAAATTATTGAAGGTAAATTAGATGAGCATTTTCCACTTGTAGTATGGCAAACAGGTAGTGGTACACAATCGAACATGAATATGAATGAAGTGATTGCTCATGTTGGGAATAAATGGTTAAAAGAACAAGGTAGCGAGCTTACACTACATCCGAATGATGATGTAAATAAATCACAAAGCTCTAACGACACATATCCAACTGCCATGCATATTGCGGAAGTATTAAAGCTTGAAGATGTTTTATTACCAGCATTACGTCAGTTAAAACAAACATTTAAAACAAAAATGGAAGCTTTTGCGGATATTGTTAAGATTGGTAGAACACATCTACAGGACGCAACACCATTAACACTTGGACAAGAAATCAGTGGATGGCATCGTATGCTAGAGAAATCGGAAAGTATGATTGAATCTAGCTTACCTTACTTAAAAGAATTAGCGATTGGTGGAACAGCTGTTGGTACAGGATTAAATGCACATCCAGAGTTTTCTGAACGTGTTTGTCAAGAAGTAAGTAATTACACTGGAAAAGATTTTGTATCTGCAAAAAATAAATTTCATGCCTTAACAAGTCATGATGAAACAGTCTATGCCCATGGTGCATTAAAAGGGCTTGCTGCGGACTTAATGAAGATTGCAAATGATGTTCGCTGGTTAGCTAGTGGTCCGCGCTGTGGAATTGGTGAAATTACTATTCCGGCAAATGAACCAGGAAGCTCTATTATGCCAGGTAAAGTAAACCCAACCCAAAGCGAAGCGGTTACGATGGTCGTGGCTCAAGTAATGGGAAATGATGCGGCAATTGGTTTTGCAGCGAGCCAAGGAAACTTTGAACTAAACGTATTTAAACCAGTCATTGCCTATAACTTCTTACAATCATGTGAGCTATTAGCTGATAGTATGCTGTCATTTGATGAACGTTGTGCACAAGGAATTGAGCCAAATTTAGAGCAAATCGATAAATATCTTAATGATTCACTTATGCTTGTGACAGCTTTAAACCCTCATATCGGGTATGAAAATGCAGCTAAAATCGCGAAAAAAGCATTTGCTGATAACGCGACGTTAAAAGATACTGCGATTGAATTAGGCTTATTAACTGCTGAAGAATTTGACCAATATGTGAATCCGAGAGAAATGACTCATCCAAAATAAAGTAAAAGGAATCCCGTCAAGTGGGATTCCTTTTTTAGTATACCTTTCCTCACCAAAATAACCGTTTATTTGCCACTAAATCAATGCTCCATACCTATCTAAAACGTTATTAACCAGCGAATTATATACATATATAGTTAACCACAATTTACCAATGTTTTTTTGTGATAAGTTTTTTACTTCTGCTCACAATATAATTACAGGAGGTGATAAACATGGCTAACAACAACAGCAATAACTCAAACCAATTACTAGTACCTGGAGCTGAACAAGCTTTAGAACAAATGAAAATTGAAATCGCTTCTGAGTTTGGTGTAAACCTTGGTGCTGATACTACTTCTCGTGCTAACGGTTCTGTTGGTGGGGAGATCACTAAGCGTTTAGTACAAACTGCTCAACAACAATTATCTGGTAGAATTCAATAATGACTGGCTATAAGGGGGGAGACCCCCTTTTAAAAACCGTTCTAATAGGGAAAGTCTTTGGCTTTCCCTTTAGCTTTCTATTTTTCATAAAAACCTATTATTGCCATTCATTTCTTGTGATAAGATAACATGTTCTGTTCACACTAACTAGTGCAGGAGGTGATAAATATGGCTAACAATAACAATTCAAACCAATTACTAGTACCAGGAGTAGAACAAGCCCTTGAGCAAATGAAATATGAGATTGCTTCTGAGTTTGGTGTTACGCTAAGTGCTGACAATACTTCTCGCTCTAACGGTTCTGTTGGTGGAGAAATTACTAAGCGTCTAGTACAAACAGCTCAACAACAAATGTCTGGAAAAACTCAATAATAATGGCTAGGAGTAGTAAAGCTCCTTAAAATAGAAGGAAAAGTCCTAGTTGGCTTTTCCTTTTGTATAATTGTTACCTGTATTATTTACAAATTTATTGAAATAATTCCCTAAAATTAACAAAATATATGTCTGGAAATAAAATAAAGCTCGTTATTATTAAAAATAACGAGCTCAATTTTTGATATATTATTTTATTCTTTCTTCTGTTTCAGCGTCGAAGAAGTGTACTTTGTTCATGTCCAGTGCTAGGTCTATCGTTTCTCCGCCATTAATATCAGTTCTTGAGTCCACACGAGCAATGAAATCTTGCTCATTTATTTTCGAGTATAAGAATGTTTCTGCACCCATTAATTCCGCTACGTCAATATAAGCTGATATTTTAGTATTAGGAGAGGATTCGATAAATATTAACTCATCGTGAATATCCTCTGGACGTACACCTAAAATGACTTCCTTGTCTACATAACCCTTTGCCTTGAGATCCTTTAGTTTTCCTTCTGGGATTCTAATCTTTACGTCATTCATTACAAATTCAGAGCCTTTTACTACTCCTGTAAAGAAGTTCATGGAAGGTGAGCCAATAAATCCACCAACAAATACGTTATTAGGATTATCATAAACCTCTTTTGGTGCACCGACTTGTTGGATAACGCCATCTTTCATTACCACTAAGCGCGTAGCCATCGTCATTGCTTCTGTTTGGTCATGGGTTACATATATCGTAGTTGTCTGCAAGCGTTTGTGAAGCTTCTGGATTTCTGCACGCATTTGTACACGTAATTTCGCATCTAAGTTTGATAATGGTTCATCCATTAAGAATACTTTTGCATCACGAACAATCGCACGACCTAATGCAACACGTTGACGTTGTCCACCAGAAAGAGCTTTTGGTTTACGATCTAAGTATGCTTCTAGACCTAAAATTTTTGCCGCGTTTTGTACACGTTTGTCAATTTCGTCTTTTTTAAACTTACGTAGTTTTAATCCAAAGGCCATGTTATCATATACATTCATATGCGGATATAGGGCATAGTTTTGGAATACCATTGCAATGTCACGGTCTTTAGGAGCGACATCATTCATTTTCTTATCATCGATGTATAGCTCCCCGTCCGTGATTTCTTCTAGACCAGCAATCATACGAAGTGTAGTGGATTTACCACATCCAGAAGGTCCAACAAAGACAATAAATTCCTTATCTTGAATGTGTAAGTTAAAGTCATTAACAGCTACTACGTCCTTATCATATTTCTTTTGAATGTGTTCTAAGCGTAATTCAGCCATGTACAAGTCCCCCTTAAAAATGAAAGCGTTTTTATGTTCTGAATTAATTATAGTAAATAGGACGAATGGACAAAATAGTAAACATGCACAAAGATATGGCTGCTCTTTGTGCATGTTTACATAAAGTTATTTATTTAACGCTAGAATGGCCAAATATACGGTAAGTGCTTGATGAAATATACGAACATCAATCCCAGTTTTTTCATAGTATTTATCAATGCGGTATTGCAGACTATTTCGGTGCATATAAAGTTTTTTGGCAGCGACAGAGACATTCAAATTACTCTTGAAGAAAACTTCCATCATTGTAATGAATTCTTTGTCATCTTGAAATTCCTGTAAGATTAAATTAGGTAAATCTTTGTTAAAGGAATAATCAGCGTGATCAACTAATATATGCGGAATAGCCTCTAAAAAGGTTATAACTTGGAGCTGTGAACATTTAAACGATAGCTTTGCCCCAGCTTTAATTTGTTGATAATATTTTTTTATTCCTTCATTCGAATGGAAATAAGGACCTACAAAAAAGCGTATATTGATATATAAATCACTGATTAGAATATCAATAATTTCCTTATAAGAAATAGTATCTTCTAATTCACGATTAAACGATTCGATGATAATACCTTCCTGTTCGTTTTCCCATAAAATAGGGACTTCTCTTTCAAATAACTGATTAATAGCACTTTTAAATGCAGATAGTTCGATTTGTTTGGATGGCAATTGGAAGTAGACAAATCGAAAGGTAGAATTGTTATTAGGATACTCATCAGTATGAATCCAATTTTTCCATTGCTTTTCTTCTTCTGTCATAGATGGAAACAAGTTATGATATGGAGTCAGAAAAGTACTTAATAGAAGTAAATCTTTCTCCTGTAATTCATCTGGATGAATCCCGACTAATTGAGAGTCTGAAGTTAGGAACCATTTTAAGCTATTATTTAATTTTGCTGGAATGGTTGTATAGTGTTCGAGAGAAGGAAAGTACGCTTTTAAATTATCAATCAATTAAAAAACCTCATTTTCATTAGAGTTACATTAATTATACCAATTTAATCGCTATTTAAAAAATACCATTTATGTCAGTAAAAATATATAACCAAGTCTGCTTGTCGCCAGTTAGCCTTGCGAAATCCCCGTATAGATAGTTCACCTAGTGTCAATCTTAACTTTATAATCAAAAGTTAATAGCTATTAGTATACATACCCCGTTACGTTTGATATAGTGGGGGTAATCTAATCAAGGAGGAATTTGTTTTGTCTAATATGTATGATAGCGCCTATGATTTAGAAAAGGCGATTCGTGATAGTGAGGAATTTAAAGGACTAAAGGACGCATTTGAAGCGGTTATGGGAGATCCAACAGCAAAGAAAACATTTGAAGATTTCCGTGATACACAAATGGAACTACAACAAAAGCAAATGCAAGGTCAAGAAATTACCGAAGAAGAGATTGACAATGCCCGTAAAGTAGTGGAATTAGTCCAACAACATGAGGCAATTTCACAATTAATGGAACATGAGCAACGTTTAAATATGGTAATTAATGAAATTAGCCAAATTATTACGAAGCCACTAGAAGAACTATACGGTTCTCAACAGGGTTAATATATGAAAGGGCGAGGAGAAATATCCTGGCTCTTTTTTAATTCTTAAATTACGTACTACTTCAGCATAATAGCAGGAATTATCACCTTGTCTATCGAATAATGTAATAGCACGTTCTAGATAAATGAGGGGGGAATGAAATTGACGTTTGTGACATTGGAAAGTAAGCAGCACGTATCGCATATTACCTTAAATCGACCAGACCGATATAATGCACTCCATAAGGAAATGCTTGAAGAACTTCTAATGACACTTGAAAAAGTGGAACAGAATAATGACAGAATTGTTATTCTTTCTGGGAATGGGAACGCCTTCTGTGCGGGTGGCGATATTGCCATGATGAAGGACTTTGCTAATAAAGCGTTCTTTGATCGTGTTATGGACACGATTACTGAGATTGTGCGGAAACTTTACATGATGCCGAAGATCGTCATCTCCAGTGTTCAAGGCTCAGCTGCTGGATTAGGATTAAGCTTAGCACTATCTGCTGATTATGTTGTCGCACACCAAGAGGCTAAATTTGGGATGTTATTTATTGGAGTAGGTTTAGCTCCTGATGGCGGGGGGCATTTCTGGGTAGAACAGCGCCTTGGGACACAGCAAGCGAAGCAATTTATTTGGGGAAATCCAAGACAGGTTAAAGCTACTGAAGCAAAAAAAATGGGACTAGTAGATATTGTAACGGAACAGGATGTATTGGAAGAGTCTACTAATCTTGGGCAGCGGTTACTTGCTTCTCCACTTGAGGCAATGCTTAGAACGAAAATGACCTATCACAACCTGCATGTCGAAACATTAAATTATTATTTAGAAAGAGAAAAAGAGAACCAATGGCAGCTGAGAAGTACGGAGGATCATAAGGAGGGAGTACTCGCGTTTTTAGAGAAAAGGAAACCGAGCTTTGCCGGTAAATGAGAATATGAATAATTTGGAATGAACAGTAATCAGAGTAGTATGCGGAGGTAATTCCCCATCTGTCGATTTCTCAATAAAACGGATAAAGTCGCGAGAGACTTGTAGTATTTCGCGCGGCCTTCATCAAAAGTCACGCCATTATGGATGTGTCGCGCGACTTTTAATGAAGGCCGCGCTATTTTTCTTCCATATTGCGCGACTTTTGTTATTCCGGCGCGATTTCCGAAGGTTTCCGCGCTATTTTTACTTTACGCCGCGTTATTTTAAGTACTAGCTAACCTTCTGAGTGTAATTTCTATTAACGGTGGAACAATACTAGCTTTGCCTCTGGTGAAACACATCGATGTGTATGCTCCTGATAACCTTTTTGCGCAAGTCGTTCTTCTCCTAGTTTTTTTGCTTCTTGATCATTGGCAGCTTGAAATGACTCATCCAATAATTTCTCCCCGGATTTATCAAAAACAGTTAATACATATGTCTTCATCGTTTCCCTCCTGAAGTTTTTCTTATTGTTTACTATTCGACTTTTATTATAAAAAATCCTTCTATATAGATGGATAGAATGTAAAATGTAAAGTGCCCTTGACTTTGATGCTTGATGTATAGTACACTTTACGTGAAGTCAACTTTACATGAAGTAGGAGATAGTATGAAAACATTAATTCGTGAAAAACGAACAGAAAGAAATATGACTCAGGAAGATTTATCACAGCTTTTAAAAGTATCGAGGCAAACCATAATCTCATTAGAAAAGGGAAAGTATAAGCCTTCTCTTGTACTTGCTCATAAATTAGCACAAATTTTTGAATGTAGCATAGAAGAATTATTTATTTTTGAGGGGGATGAGAATGTTAGGTGAATTAGAGAACCCATGGGTAATCATTATGTTATTAGGCACATTTATTTGGCTATTAATAGCTTACTTAATCCAAGGGCGAATTAGGAAGCAAGCACATTATGATGATGAACGTAATCAATATGAAACGAACCGGGCAAAGGCTAAGAGTTGGGATATTATGTTCATTATCATGATTATTTCTATCCCAATTGTATTAATTGTGGAAGGGGTCTCCTTTAGTTACTTTTTCCTCATGGGGGTGTTCTTTTTACACACTCTTTCCGTAGGGGGATCAGCACTTTATTATCATTTCAAAAACTCATAATAATTTACCTGGAGGTATACCATGTTTAGTCAAACTTTTTTAGAAGCACCATGGCTTGTATTCATTTTAGCTTTAAATTACTTATTCATGCTAATCATTTTCTTGATTCAACGAAGAATTGGAAAGAAAAAACATCGCTATGATGAGCGTTATTATCAGGTAAATAATCAAGCGAAAGGACGCACGTGGGATATTATGCTAGTCATTATGCTAATAGCTACACCGGTTGTCATCATATTTGATGGTATTGGATTTGCCTTTTTCTTGATAAATGCGTTATATGTTCTTCATTGTATCATCATGGGAATTGCTGCCGCCTATTATAGTACTAAGGAATAGAAAGGAGTGAATGAATTACGATGACATTACTAATAAAAAATGTAAGCAAGCGATTTGGCGGACATACTGCTGTTAACGACTTAAGCTTAGAAATACCAGAGAACGAAATGTTCGGGTTTCTAGGAGGTAATGGTGCAGGAAAAACGACTACATTTCGTATGATCCTTGGATTACTTGATCAGACTTCTGGGGAGATAACATGGAACGGGGAAAAGATAGATTATGATAAAAGTAGTTTGATAGGTTACCTGCCTGAAGAGAGAGGACTATATCCCAAGCTAAAAGTAAGGGAGCAAATTATTTATCTAGCTCGTTTGCGTGGGATGGGAAAACGTGATGCGTTAAAGGAGCTTGAAGCGTGGTTAGAGCGATTTAAGGTACCCGAATATATTGACAAAAAGGTTGAAGAGCTGTCTAAGGGGAATCAGCAGAAGATTCAATTCATTTCAGCAGTTATCCATAAACCGAAGCTATTAATATTAGATGAACCATTCTCGGGTTTAGATCCGATCAATGTAGAGTTGTTGAAGAAAGCCGTTCTCGATTTGAAAAATGAAGGAACTTCGATTGTCTTTTCATCCCATCGAATGGAACATGTAGAGGAATTATGTCAGCACCTATGTATATTACATAAAGGAACTCCAGTTGTGCAAGGGGCATTACGTGAGATTAAACGCTCCTTTGGTAAGAAAAACTTAATTATTCATGCTGATATGAGTTTAGATTTTTTAAAGACTATTCATGGTGTAGTCCACTACAAGCAGACGATAGAAGGCTGTTTAGTACAGATTACCGATGAGGAAGTATCACAGGTTATTTTTCGTGAACTGCAGGGGAAGGGCTTTGTGCGGAAATTTGATTTAGAAGAACCATCCCTAAACGATATCTTTATCGAGAAGGTAGGTGCTCACTATGAATAAGTTTTGGATTATGACAACTCATACGTATCTATCCAAATTAAAAACTAAAGTATTCTTCATTAGTACTGCTTTAATTCTTGCCTTTTTAGTTCTGTTAGTAAACTTTGAATCGATTATTCTAACCTTTGCTGGAGAAGATGAAGATACTATTGCTGTACTAGATGAATCAGGTGAGCTATTCGATTTGATGATCATACAGGAAAATAATGATGAACTTATCTTGGAACCTTTCACCCAGTCACTGGAAGAGGGTAAAGCATTAGTTATTGAAGGGAGCTATGATGCGCTAATTACACTTGATTTAAACGAAGAAGGATTACCAGAGGCTACCTTTTATGCGAAAAATATGTCTGATAGTCAACTTCAAACAGAGGTTCAGCAGCAGCTGCAACAACTAAAGACAACTCTAGCTACAGCGCAATTAGGAATCGATCAAGTAGCTATAAATGAAGTTTTCTCACCGATAGCGATGGATACAGTTGCATTAGATGAGAGTGGAAAATCAGCAGAGGAAATGAATCAAGCACAGGGTATTGTCTATGTGATGCTGATTTTACTCTATATTGGTGTCATCATGTACGGCTCTCTCATAGCAACCGATGTAGCAACAGAAAAGTCCTCTCGAGTAATGGAACTATTAGTTTCTAGTGTTTCGCCAATTACCCATATGTTCGCGAAGATTATAGGAATCGCTTTATTAGGTCTAACACAGATATTTATCTTTGTATTATTTGCTTATATGATGTTGCAGTCAAAAGGGGAACAGCTAAGTGAATTTCTAGGCTCGTTCGGCTTACAAGATGCCTCTTTATCCATTTTATTGTATGGTATACTATTTTACCTACTAGGATATTTATTATACGCCACATTAGCGGCTATGCTTGGATCGTTAGTTAGTCGAGTAGAGGAAGCTAATCAGATGGTTACACCAATTATCTTATTAATTGCAGTTGCCTTTTTCTTAGCGATGTTCGGAATGAACGCTCCTGAATCTTCCATTGTAACGATAACATCGTTTATTCCTTTTTTTGCACCAATGCTTATGTTTATTCGTGTTGGTATTTTGGATATTCCAATCTGGGAAGTGTTTCTGTCTGTAGGAATTTTAATTGGAACCATTATTCTATTTGCTATTGTTGGTGCGAAGGTCTATAAAGGTGGCGTGTTAATGTACGGAAAATCTAGTTCTTTTAAAGATATTAAAAAAGCTATTTTGTTGACGAGAAAAGAATAATGATTGTTTAGAGGAATACAATGATAGACTAGGAGCATTCCTGTAATGAAGAAATTTGAGGATTGAAACAAAAAGAGCCCTCTTGGTATCATACGAGGTGTCCAAAGCTTCGAAGCAAAAATGG
>NZ_JBPWOS010000020.1:0-34449 GCF_055550225.1 Ornithinibacillus liuyingii
TTTTAACTATCTATAAGGTGTGTCAACTAACTAGTGTTTATAAAATATTGAGAATACGCGAGTATTTGGAAGAAAAATTAACTTTATTGAGGGAGGACTTAGTTGGAGGAGTTACTAAAAGGGGTAGAAGATTACCAGAAATTAAATACGAAATTTCTTTTCTCTGTAATTAGTACTGGCAATGTGGCTTACGTATCCCTATCTTCCATAATACTATCCATCGTTATCACCGCACGTAATTTCTTCGTGTCCCATTTCAACTATTACATGTGCAGAAATCCTGTATACGTTTAAGTCATCAAAAAAAGACCCCACATGCAGCTGGGCAGTAGGACCCAAGGACTTTATTTTGATTTTTTCCCTGAAAATATGGTACGCAATAAACTTACTGCGGAGTCTCTCATCTCACTCAAGAATGACCAAAACCGTCGTATGAAATATCTGCTTCTTGATGTTAACCTATTTTTCAAGTCCGCTATCTCCGTAAAGATGAAACGAACTTCCATTGGAGATAATGTATGCTGTAGTTGGTGGGTTAATTGCTCAATAATATTTAAATAATAGTTCTTTGTTTTATCGTCAAATTTCGAATTATGTACTATCAGCTTACGTAAATATATGAGTGAAGAAAATGCGAGCTTCTGTCTATCACTTCTCTCTATTAGTTTACTAATATATGCATCTCGTTGTATTTCACGCAATTTCCCCAGTTGCTCTACTATCGTCTCAATTTCTTTTGGACAGATTTTACCATGATTAATGCGAGTACTTTTCCTCTCCTCTTTCCCCAATATGAAACCCCCAATTTAAACAAGTAAATAGACAGAAATGCTTTTCCCTATATCCTTTTCCGAACAGTATTTAATTTATTGTACAACATAAGCATTGCAAAATGGGAATATTTCCTAATTTTCCTGTTAAATTCAACCTACTGAAACGAACTAAGCGCAAATATTAGTTAGAGAGGCTATACTCCTTAAAGCTACTTAAGCAGATAAATCGCCCCACCATTGCAAATTGTTATCGACAAGCCATAGCTTCTCAACGTATACTAATCTATGGAGATACCTTCTACATTACATATAAGGATAGGGAATAAAATGAAAGAAAAATTATTATTTCGATTAGAAGAGTTCATTTATGCACCACTAGAAGTTGTGTTTGAATATGTGGATGACGACGAGAAGATCAAGCTATGGAATGAATATTTTATTGAAAACATTTATGAAAATGATGTGAAAGTCAATGCGGTTGGAACCAAATTTAGAAGTGTACAACGTTTCGAGAAGAAGACCATTGAAGTAGATGTTATCATCACAGAATATGATCCACCACATAGAATTGAAATGGAATCTACCTCTAAAGAAGGAAAGAGTTTTACTAGATACTTCCTTTATAGGGAACCTGACGGAACAAGGATCGTATTGGAATCTAGTATCATCCCGAGCAATTTATACTACCGAGTCATCACCAAGCTGTTCGGTGGATTAGGTAAATTTGTTTACAAGGACCAAATTGATAAATTAAAAAATTTCTTGGAAAATAGAATGTTAGATGAATGATACAATGCTGATATAATAGATGCTTTTACTACATGTTTCCGCCGAGATAAAGGTCGTACTTTCTAATTGAAAATTAGTTTTAAAGGTTGCCACCTAATTTTCATAAAGGGAGAATAGTCTGTTTCAGTTCGATACTAGTCCAATAGGACGGCATTTTAACAATAGAAAAACGGCTCTTTTGTCATGTTTCTTGAAACAAAAGAGCCGTCTCCCTTATAGTTTATTCATTGAAACTTACACTTGCACGATAACCTAATTCACCAAAGAACTCCTCTAGTAACTTTCTAGCATTCTCCTCAGCGGAATCAAATAACCCTACTTCAATTGCCTCTTCTTCCGCTTCCTTTTGCGCCTCCGCTGCTAGGTCAAACCCTTCATCCCATCTGACATTACCACGGAATAACCCTTCATCAGAAAAGGCTCTTACGCCATCCATTTGGATAGCTGGATCCTGTAATAGTGTTGCTTTAGGTAGGGCTATTTTAATTTCTTTATTCTTCTCATCCACTTTAATCGCATCTGAATCTAAAGTTTTAAGATCAACCCCAGCGGTAACTGTTGCGGGAACAATTAATATTAGTTCACGCTTTGTCCCTGGGAAATTAATCGAGATTTCATTTCCAAACAACTTATTATCCACTTGTTCAATTACTACCTTCAAATGAGCCTGGGCCGTTGCAAGTGTAGCCAAATCCTGCACCTGCTCCACATAAGTAGTCGTTTCTTTCTTGAGCGTACTTCCAGAGAAGAAACGCATACCCCCGAATATAAATATCGCAAGTATGATGACAATAATTAGAATTCTAATACCCCAAAATCGAAAGAACAGCTTTGAAAATGCTCCGAACATAGTGCGTCCTTTTCTTCTTCCGACCACTGCAGTTGCAGTACTTTCGTCTTCACCTTTTTTAAGCTCATCTAGCATATTCTCAAGCTGCTTTAGGACTTCATCATTTTTCTTCTTCAATGAGCTTCCTTCCTCCATCCTATTCATTTTCAACTAATCAGCAAAAAGCATCTACTATCCAATTCAAGCAAAGAAAAAAGACTACGGTATACCGTAAGTCAAATACGTCATTTCTATAAAAAGAAAGAAATAGATTCAAAGAATTACTTTTTATATTCACTCTTTGTAATAAACTTGTAACAATTCTATTATAGTATAACATTGTCAACTTGTCTGCATAATTTGTCGTAAAAAGTAGAAAATTCCCCTCTATCTAAGCGATTCAAACCCTTTTTTCATAGAATTTCGTCATAATAATTTCATTTTATAGTAAATTATTCGTAGTTAATGATACCTATATTACACATTAATCTACTAAACTTGACAAATTTATAGTATACTATTTTACAAATAATAGTTTTGTGAGGAGGTACATTTACTTGGCTAACAAGAAAATAATAATGTCAGTCACTTCAACGGCATTCATTGCTTCATTATTATTCGGAATGGAAGAAGCCGAAGCATCTAGCACGTACAAAGTCCAAAGTGGAGATTCATTATGGAAAATCGCTCAGAAACATAACACGACGGTGACACAATTAAAAACATTAAACAATTTAACTAGCGATATTATTTTCCCTAATCAGGTTCTAAAGACCCAGGCCAATTCTACTGAGTCAAAACCAAGTAATAAAACAGAGCCTACGAAAAATCAAACGACCACACCTAATACATCAACTGCTGCCACTACATATACAGTAAAAGCCGGCGATACACTTAGCGGTATTGCTTCCAAACACAAGATCTCACTTAATGATTTAATGAAGTGGAATAACTTGAATTCAACCCTTATTTATCCAGGAAATGTGTTCGTTGTAAGTAAACCATCTACAACGGGAACATCGAATAATTCAACTAATTCCACAGGAACAAAAACAGAGCAGCCAAAAGAAACACAAGTTAACTCCACCACAGTCTATACGGTTAAATCAGGAGATACACTTTCACGAATTGCATCAGAGTACAAAGTAACCGTTGCAAACCTTAAAAAGTGGAACAACTTGAAATCTGACCTTATCTATGTAGGCCAAAAGCTAAATATTGGTGATGGAGCTAAAGTAGAAACACCAGAATCCGATACACCAACTAAAGCGACTGACTATAATGTCGACAAATTGATTAAAACTGCTAAAAGTCAATTAGGTGTCAGCTACGTATGGGGTGGGTCTACTCCTAGTGGATTTGACTGTAGTGGTTTCATTTACTACGCCTATAAAGCAGCAGGCTTAAACATAGGACGATACTCCAGTGAAGGTTATCACATGCGTTCCTATTATGTGAATACACCGCAAGTTGGGGACTTAGTATTCTTTGAAGGAACCTATAAAGCTGGCATTTCCCATGTCGGAATTTATTTAGGTAACAATGAATTCATCCATGCAGGATCTAATGGTGTGGAGATAACAAGCCTAAACAGCTCTTATTGGAAAAAACACTTTGAAGGATTTAAACGTTTTTATTAAGTTTCATATTTATTCTTAACATGTATAAAATCCAGTCTAGTTTTAGGCTGGATTTTTTTATTGTAACTAGCTTTATCCGTACCCACCTATTAATAGGTTTTACTTAACCATATCCGGAATATAGCTCACCATCTCTTCTTCTATATTTTCCGTTGCTTCAATCCACCATTCTACCAGTGTTGAACGGTTGTTCCATTCCATTCGAGCAAATTCCATAAATAAGCCTTCAATATCCCAAAATCATGAATAAATTACTAGATATTGGAATAGCAATTTAATAGAGGTAGCATCTTGATTTTCATCAACTATAAAGGAGGAATGGATAAAATGAAGTATGCAAATCCAAATACTGAAGGAGCATTAGTTCAATTTAAAGAACGATATGACAACTTTATTGGTGGGGAATATCGTCCCCCAGCTCATGGTCAATACTTTAAAAATGTAAGCCCTGTCACAGGAGGAGTATTTTGTGAAATTGCTCGCTCTACAAAAGAGGACGTTGAGGCAGCACTTGATGCAGCACACGCAGCAAAAGATGCATGGGGAGCTACATCAGTAGCTGAACGGGCCAATATCTTAAATAAAATCGCCGATCGTATGGAAGAAAACTTGGAAATGCTTGCCGTTGCGGAAACCTGGGATAATGGTAAAGCAGTAAGAGAAGCGTTAGCCGCTGACTTACCACTTGCTATTGATCATTTCCGCTATTTTGCAGGAGCTATTCGTGCACAGGAAGGTAGTATTAGTCAAATTGACCAAGATACCGTTGCCTACCACTTTCATGAGCCATTAGGGGTAGTGGGCCAAATCATCCCATGGAATTTTCCAATATTGATGGCAACCTGGAAGCTAGCACCAGCACTAGCTGCAGGAAATTGTGTCGTCTTAAAGCCCGCTGAGCAAACTCCAGCATCCATTCATGTGCTAATGGAATTAATACATGATCTATTACCACCTGGAGTTGTGAACATTGTAAATGGTTTTGGACTAGAGGCAGGTAAACCGCTTGCTACAAGCAGTCGTATCGCTAAAATTGCTTTCACTGGCGAAACCACCACTGGGCGTTTAATCATGCAATATGCATCCGAAAATATCATTCCTGTTACATTAGAATTAGGTGGTAAGTCACCAAATATTTTCTTTGAAGATGTTATGGCACAAGATGATGCCTTCCTAGACAAGGCAGTAGAAGGGCTAGTCATGTTTGCCTTAAATCAAGGGGAGGTATGTACTTGTCCTTCTAGAGCATTAATCCATGAATCCATTTATGAGCCATTTATGGAACGTGCTATTAAGCGAGTGAATCAAATTAAAATTGGTCACCCACTTGATACAGACACAATGATGGGAGCACAAGCTTCCTCCGAGCAACTAGAAAAAATCATTTCCTACTTAGATATCGGGAAACAAGAAGGTGCAGAGGTTCTTGTCGGAGGTAGTGTGAATAAGCTGGAAGGCGAATTATCAGAAGGATATTATGTCCAACCAACTATCTTCAAAGGACATAATAACATGCGTATTTTCCAAGAAGAAATTTTCGGACCAGTTCTCTCTGTTACAACCTTTAAAACAAAAGAAGAAGCAATGCAAATCGCTAATGATACCTTATACGGTTTAGGTGCAGGGGTGTGGAGTCGTAATATCAATACTGCCTACCGCTTTGGCCGTGGAATTGAGGCAGGAAGAGTATGGACTAACTGCTATCACCAGTACCCAGCCCATGCTGCTTTTGGTGGCTATAAGAAATCTGGGATTGGTAGAGAAAATCACCACATGATGCTTGGCCACTATCAACAAACAAAGAATCTATTAATTAGCTACAGCGACGGTCCTGGAGGTTTATTCTAATCGATTGAACCTATAAAAAATGCATTAAGCAGTCTGGGACAAGGAATGTCCCTTGTCCCAAAAGGGGTGTGAGAAATGGTTAAGCGTGTAATCGCAACCGAAGAATGTCTTCAGCTATTAGTGAAGCTAAAAGCAATTTATGGAGAATTATTGTTTCATCAATCCGGCGGCTGCTGTGATGGTAGTTCACCAATGTGCTACCCAAGAAACGAATTCCGAGTTGGCGATTCAGACATTCTATTAGGCGAAATAGGAGATACCCCCTTCTATATCTCACGGGATCAGTATAACTATTGGAAGCATACCCAACTGATAATCGATGTAGTCGAGGGTAGAGGCGGCATGTTTTCTGTTGAAGGACCTGAAGGAAAGAGGTTCCTCACAAGATCAAGAGTATTCACCGAACAAGAACGAAAAGCATTAGAGCCATTCCCCCAGTGAACCACTATACAGCTGGAGTGGCTCTCTTCTTTTCAGCTTTCCTTTCTCATCTTGGGAACTGAGGCACACTCTCTGTGCCCTTTTTTCGCTTTCCTTTCTCGTTTAGGGAACTGAGGCATTCCTTCTGTTACCTTTTTCCACTTTCCTTTCTCATTTAGGGTACAGAGGCATTCCTTCTGTTACCTTTTTCTGCTTTCCTTCCTCATTTAGGGAACTGAAAAACTCCTTCTGTTACCTTTTTCCGCTTTCCTTCCTCATTTAGGGAACTGATAACCTCCTTCTGTGCCCTTTTTCCGCTTTCCTTCCTCATTTAGGAAACTGAGAACCTCCTTCTGTTACCTTTTTCCGCTTTCCTTTCTCATTTAGGGAACTGATAACCTCCTTCTGTTACCTTTTTCCGCTTTCCTTTCTCATTTAGGGAACTGATAACCTCCCTCTGTTACCTTTTTCCGCTTTCCTTTCTCATTTAGGGAACTGATAACCTCCCTCTGTTATCTTCTTTCGCTTTCCTTTCTCATTTTGGTAACAGATACGTTCTCTATCACACCTTCCCTTCAAAACAAAAAGAAGTAACCACCCGAAAGTGATTACTCCTCATTAACTACAACATCAGCCTATACTTCTAATGCAACTTTTGATTCGTCTTCATCATTATCCTCATTCTTTCCTTTTACTAACATCGTATTCCTATCCCGATAAAGCAGGATTGCTGTTATTATAAAGGATAATACATCTGAAATTGGGAATGCCAGCCACACACCAATCACACCAAAATAATGTGGCAGTATTAATACTAACGGGATTAACATCAGGATTTGCCTAGATAAAGATAAAATTAGCGCTTGCTTTGGTTTACCTAATGCTTGGTATAAACCACCCGCTACAACCTGCACCCCAACAACAAAGAAGGCTATGAATAGAATACGCATTGCTTTCGAGCCTTCTTTAATTACTTCCGGATCCGCAGTGAATATTCGTAAAAATGGTGAAGGGATGATGACTAACAATAACATGATGAGGGTAGCACATGCTGTAACGATTTTCATGGTAATCCAAATAGTTTCCCTCATTCGTTCATAGTGCTTTGCACCATAATTATAGCCAACAATCGGCATCATTCCTTGCATAACACCCATAATGGGGATGATGGTGAACATTAAAATACGTTGAATTAAACCATATATCCCAACATAAAATTCGCTACCAAATTGAATCAGCATACTATTAATCGCAATCATCATAATACTTCCTGCAGCCTGTTGAACAAATGCAGGCATACCAATTGCCATTACTTCCTTCAGGATAGCCCACTTTAATGCTAAATCTTTCATAGACAGACTTAGGGAGCTTTTTCCTTTACGAAAATAGTTAAAAATCATCAATGTCACACTAGCTTGCGAAATAACCGTAGCAATTGCCGCACCTTGTACTCCCATATCCATAACAAAAATAAAAATTGGATCCAACGCAATATTGATAACCGCAGGTACAATCATGGTCATCATGGCAAAACGTGCATTTCCCTCAGAGCGAACGATATTATTCGTCGCAAAACCGAATGAGAAGAAAAATGTTCCAAACATAATAGGGAACATATAATCCATCGCATAACCTAGTGTAGATGGTGTTGCCCCAAAGAGCACAAGTAGTGGCTCCAATGAAAAGAAGGCAATAAGTAAACCAGCCACACTCACGATGATAATCATCGAAATGATATTACCAAATACTAAATTCGCTTCGTTTCCTCTTTGCTCTCCTAATCGGCGCGAGATCACCGATGCTCCACCCACACCAAGTGCAGCAGAAATAGCCATTACAATCATCATTAGAGGAAATGCAACGGTTGTTCCAGCTACTGCATCAATCCCAACTCCATAAGAAATAAAAATAGTATCGACTACATTATATAATGTCATGACAAACATACCGATCATTGCTGGAATCGATAAATTACGCAATAAGGTTGTAATCTTTTGTGTACCAAGTAATTCTGTCTGCTTTTTCATCTCCACGCTTATTTCCCTTCTTTCATATCCATAATATTATCCTTTATCCGTTCTAACCAAATCCGTAATAGGGCAATTTCTTCCTTCTTAAACCCCTTTAAAATCCTTTCCTCTGTTTCAGATACATCATCCCAGAGGCTTTGATCAATCATTCTTCCCTTTTCAGTTAGGGTAATCATTCTCGAACGCTTATCCTGTGGACATTCCTTCTTCTCAATTAATTGCTTATTTAAAAGTGATTCAATAATTCCGTTCATAGTAGAGGCTTTAATATATAGTTGCTGCTGCAATTCCCCTTGCATTTGTGGTCCCTTCTCAACGAGTAGGAACAACACCCTTGATTGGGCTACCGTTACATCATATTTAGCCAGTTGCTCATTGAATTGATTATGAAATAAATGAGCAGCAACCCTAATTTGATATCCAATATGCTCTTCTATTTGCCGTTCCAAAATACTTAGCCTCCTAATTAAATCATACTTAACTATACTACCATCACTCTTTTATTGATTCAATCATAATGTGCAATTTAGTTAGCCACCTAATAATTATGGACAAGAACACACAGTATGCTTTTGTTTCTTACAATCAAAAAAGTTGACTGGAATGAATCCGATTATACATCGAAATCACTCCAGCCAATTCGAAGTTTCATATTGGTCTAACGCTTCGGGACACAAATAACTGATTTTCCATTATGCCCATCGAAAGGTAGATAATTTTTACTCATCTATAATCGCGTCAAATGCTTCTGATACTTGATCAAATTCCTCATCGGTTTCTATAGCAGACAATTCACCATCAGCATCCAGCTTTAAGAAAAAGATATCAATATCCTCTTCTGTTTCTTCTTTCAAATCCTCCACAAAGCTAACCGCAACATAATCCGTACCTTGTAATGTTACTTTCGCGATAACTTCCACTTCACTCTCTTCCTGTTCTTCATCGCTAATTGTAAATACTTCGCCTACTTCTATTGGATCCATCATGATTCCTCCTTTTCTTTCGGTAGTTCGTAGCTATATTTTCCATTGTGTTTGTCAATTATACCAGTTAGAAGTGAAAACTGCGATAGCATGAGTGAATTAAGCATTGAAAACTAAGTTTCCTACCTTAATTGTTCAAATTAAAGAAGGCACTCTCTAGGATTAATTAATTCTATGTTCTATTGTTCAATTGCAATCGGGTTTCCTTCCCATTTAATCAATTACCTTAATCATTCATTTCTGAAGGAGCTTTCTTTCCTACTTAATCAATTGACCCAATCAGTCATTCATTCTGGAAGGTGTCCTCTATTTTATTAATGAATTCCCACGTTCTACTGTTTTATTGGGAAAAGGTTTCCTTCCTATTTAATCAATAGACTACTTAACTAAACCATAGCTACTATTTGAATCAAAAACAACGCTTTTTACCTATAAAAAAGGCATGGCATCCACAGACACCACACCTTCCTTATGAGATTATATTAAATTAAGATACGACAGGTTCCGGTTTCTCAGGCCCTTTTTCTTGCTTCTCAAGTTCATAAATTGCTTTATCGCTTGTATCCACTCGTTTAATAAATAGAGCAAGGATTAGCACGACAATGTTAATTCCAAGTGCTACATAGAATGAGTACTGTATCCCATTTAGCAATGCTTGTTGAGACATCGAAGCAACAGATGCTTCGGTTAAGGTAGAAGGATCCACACCACTCATTAAGCTTTCACCTTTTGATGTAGCAACCGTAGTCATGATTGTAACCATAACAGCAGTACCGATTGAGCCAGATACTTGTTGTGCTGTATTGTTGATAGCTGTACCATGTGGATTCAATCGTGTTGGTAGCTGATTCAATCCGTTTGTCATGATTGGCATCATTACCATGGACATACCAAACATACGTAATGAATAGACCATTACAATGTATGTGTAAGTTGAATCAATTTGTACATGTGCAAGCATGTACGTAGAAACAGCAGTAATTGTTAACCCTATTACAGACAAAGCACGTGGTCCAAATTTATCAAATAATCTTCCCGTAATTGGTGACATAATTCCCATAATAATCGCACCCGGTAAAAGCATTAAACCAGATTCAAATGGTGAAATACCACGTACATCCTGGATATAAGCAGGTGTTAAAATCATACCGGAGAACATTGCAACCGCATTAACGATGGCGATAATGGATGCTAGGGTGAACATTGGATATTTATAAGGTCGCAAATCTAATAATGGTTCATCCATTTTCAATTGTCGAACGATAAATAGGATTAAAGAGATACCACCAACTACTAAGGTAGTCACTACCACCGGGTCACTCCAACCATCTGAGCTAGCACTACTTACTCCGTACAAAATCCCACCAAAACCAAGACTAGATAACACGACTGATAAATAATCTAGTGTCGCATTTTTATTTTGCTCCATGACATTTCCGAACTTCCAAATAGCTAGCAATAAACTAATCACCGCTAATGGTAAGATCATTTCAAATAGTAAACGCCAATTGTGATACTCAACAATATATCCGGATAGGGTAGGACCGATTGCAGGTGCAGCAATCATTACCATACCGAAAATACCCATTGCGGTACCACGTTTTTCACGTGGAAAACTTACTAACATGATGTTCATCAATAATGGTCCCATCACTGCAGAGCCTGCAGCTTGAATCATACGACCAGTTAACAATAGGCCAAAGTTAGGAGCAAAAGCAGCAATTGCTGTACCTAACGTAAAAATAGCCATTGATGCAATAAATAAACTACGGTTAGAAAAGCGTGTAATTAAAAATGCCGATGCTGGAATTAATATCCCACTAACAAGCATATAACCCGTAGCAAGCCATTGTACCGTAGAATAATCTTTAATCTCTAAATCCACCATAATCGACGGAAGCGCTACGTTTAATAATGAATTATTTAGAAATGAAACGAAAGCACCAATAAATAATATACTAATCATTAAATATGGCGGTTTATTCATTTGTGTATTCATGATTGTTCCCTTCTTTTCTATACTAATTTGTTTGCATTTGATTATTTTATACCTGCAGTTCAATTTTTGCAAGGTTTTTTTACTATTAGTATAAAAGTATTGTTTTCCAGCCCTAAGAAACGTATACTACACATAAGGAAAGGATCGATTAATATGATGAACGAACGTAAACGTAAAGTAGCTAGTATCGCCTTAAGGCTATTTGTCGAAAAAGGATTCCAACAAACTTCCATCCAGGAAATTATTGATAAAGCGAATATATCGAAGGGGACATTTTACAATTACTTCTCTTCAAAGAATGACTGTTTAGCAGAGATACTAGAGGATATCCGTTATGAGGCTAGCCAGCAACGTGTTGCCATGCAAATTGATAAGGACCCTACGGATCGTGACGTGTTAATTGAACAAATTACGATCTTAATGAAATTAAATAAGGAAAATAATCTCCAACTCTTATTTGAAAATATCCTTTCAACTAACCAAGAGGATTTAAAACAGCTCGTCATGCTGCATCGCGTTATCGAAATGGAATGGCTATCAAATAGACTAGTTGAGGTAATAGGAGAAGATATTCGGGAGTATGCATCAGAGGCAACGGTGCTTTATTTTGGAATGATGCATTATATGATATTTACCCTCAAGGTAACAAACAGCCCTTATGTATTACATGACTTGATTGAAACATTGTTATCCTTTATCGAACTTATAATAGGTCATATGAAGCAGACGGGAAGTACGTTTTTAAATAATTTTGCAATTGAAACACTGAAAACAAATGTACATCGAAACGCCATCACAAAGTCGGAATTATTAGATATGGCGTACCAATTGAAGGAACAATATGATTTTAACGAAGAACAGCAAGATCTTTTTGATGTCATTCTTAGTGAATTGGAACGGGAGCGTATCCGCAAGATAGTTGTACAAAAGCTATTGAAACCATTTCTAGATTTATTTAAAGGAGCAGATAATACCTCCCAAATACAATTATTTACCAATGCGGTGTGGAATTATTTGAAAATGGTATAGCCATCGATTACTTTTCGTATAATAAATGGTCAGTTTTTTTCCTTATGATGGATAAGAAACCTGACCATTTATTTATCTTTTGCTCACTTGACGAATATGTGCTTGTTTAGTTTCAGCATCTACTAGCGTGTATTCTCTCAATCTCTCATATAATTGATCGATTTCCTTCGTAGTCAACTTATCCTCTGTTTGTTGGATTGTCTGTTTGATAGTTGCAATAAGCCTATTTCTCTTTATTACCACCACATTCGGCGAGGTAACTTGGATTTGTTTCAATGTACAGCGCTCACTAAAAATAATATAAGAATGGTAGTATGAGTCTTCTTCTATACCTACTACAGCTTTTAATGCCTGGATATGACCACTATTTTGCCAGATTGGGTTAAAAAATGGGAACTTCCTGCCTCCTGGGAGCATTTGCATCCAATTCTTATTTCTCTCATCTCCAAATATCCATCCACTATAATTCTTTGATTCCAATACAAAAATTCCTTTTTGAGAAATCATTACTAGATCTAGTTCCGTGCTCTTTCCGGATTTTGTCGGTATATATAAATTAGTCATCACTCGATGATACCCTTTCAATCGGGTGAGTTCCTTATAGGTTAAGTATTCCCCATAATTCCCTTTATTCAAGAATGTACTTAGAAAACCATTTCCACTTGCTTCCTTATAGCTTGGATGTCTTACAGATGGTTCGATGGGCTTACTATTTGGATGCGGAATAACCTTGCTACTCCAATTTTTAGAAGGTTGATTGACATGTATGTTTCGATGTCGCCTAGTTGTTTGATTATTCGAGTTCTCTATGATAATTCGCTTGATAATAAGTACGATGAACGTCATAATCATTACTACTAATAAAGAACCAATAAATCCTAACATACCAATTTCCCTCCAGTCCTTATTTCTATACGTATTGTATCTATCTTAGATGGGAATTTTCTATAACTAGTAGAGATTTTCAAATAAGAAAAAGACGGTTTGTATGTTTAAACGAAACATTCGTACCGTCTCTCATTTATCTTTATATATTAGAACCCAGTACTAATGTCTATAAACATATCTATTTCTAGATAACAAATTACACCCCAAATCCCATTCACTTACTAAAAATAATAGAATCTGCCATTTCGCCAGAGCAGTTACTGGAATAAAAGGAAGGAAAGCGAATTGTCGAAGAAGCATGGATAGTAATTTATCAAAAAAAAGAGGAAGCGAAAGTACTCCAGATTATGAGGGGTGATATCATAAAAATTTCTGTGATACCTGGATTGTCCAATGATAGCTACCTTGAAAGGAAGATAAGGAGGGGTTAAGACAAGTAAGGTTTAATTCAAGAAGCATACACGTCCCCTTATTATTCAAGAGACTCTTTCCAAACTACTTTTTCACCCTGTTGCATCATCCGCTCTTGTATCACCTCTGTTAACTTCTCCTTCATCTCACTTGAGGCAACAATACAATTTTTGCTGCTTAATCCTTTATTAATAATCATTTCATACCCTTTGTCATTCACTTCTTTATCATGACCGTAATATCTGTGGTTGATATCAATCCGCTTAAATTGAACGGACTTCACCCTTTTCCAAGGGATAAAACGACTTCCCACTAGAAGACCATCTTCTAATACTGCAAACAAATTAAAAAGATCATGGGAATAAGAAAAAGGCAACAGAATAAATAAGAAGATAAGCCAATTATTAAATTCCTGTACTGATGCAAATATAGTAAAAAATCCGATCATGAACACGAGCAGAAATGAATAAAATATAATGCCTACCTTCTGCGATTTGTATGTCGGGGGCTCTAACTTTTTGTCTGGAAATTTTCTAACAGCTGAAGATTCTGCTTCATTTACAGGAAATACAACATTCTCTTTCATTTTGATTAGCAAACGGATAAAGTGAAATAGATGATAAGCAATTACGGTGAAAAATAGAATTCCTATAGTGATCTTCATATATCCCACCTCCTGTTTTCTTACTTTAATTATAACTTATTTGATTTTTCTAGTCATGTCTTAGTTGGTAAAAATAGTTAATTTTGCAATTAGTTATCCAAAAGCAATTTCTAAAGCTAAAGAATTTAGCCAAAGCAAGAAGGCAAGAAAAAAGGCCGCAAGAGAGAATAAGAAGAAATAATATAATAGATGAACGGTTTGATGAAAAGGATATTCATTCGACTTAAGTAAACGTGGAATGAATATCCTTTCTAATTAGGTGGTATGTAACCTTAAAGAGTTCTTTCATTTCCCGGGAAATATCGACATCACCCTAAGAATATTGTCGATGACCTTTTCCATCACATAATAATAAGATATCCAAACCCTAATATCATGATAATTAACCCCATTGGAATGCCATATCGTGCCCATTCCTTACTAGTAATACCTAATTTATTCGCTGCTATGATATTAGGAATATTACCCGGAATCAACATCCCACCACTTATGATTAAGCTAAGCAAAATGAATCGGATTGTTTCTATTTGCATAGCTGGACTAATCTCCGCAGCAGCTAATGTCGCATTATCTAGTACTGCTGACACCATATTAACCCAGTACAATACACCCGTATTTAAATCTAACAAATAACGTTCAACAAGCTCACCATAACTGGAACCGAGTAAAGTTAATGCCATAACAAAAAAATAGATTTTCACAGTTCGAGATAGAATTTCCCCATAACGTTCTACCTGACCCGGCTGTTCCTTCCCCTCCGTATGCTTCGGTCGAAGGAAAAATAGCGAAAAAATCCCAATTCCTAATACCCCAACAATGGCTTCTAAACCAATCAGATGAAACAGGAAGAAAAAGTCTTGATTTAACTTACTCGTCGTAATCGTTGCTAACGGCTCCCCAACAGGTGTTAATACAGAACCAAACGCAATGGAAAAACAAGCTAATATCGTCGTACGCACCAGTGTATCCCGATCAATTCGTAACATACTAATGATAAATACTAATACAATAGCAGCAACGATGGCCGTTATAACGCTAGATAATATCCCCAGCACGACAATCATTAAGGTTAGAAAAACATTCATATCTAGTTTTCGAACTACACTAGATACTCCTGTCTGAATTGGCAGCCTCAACCATTTAAATAATATGCTTGCAACCAAAACCACCATTGTTATTTTGATAGGATTTTGAATTGCCTTCATCAACAGTGCTATGTCTAACACACCACTACTAATCGCTGCTATGGTCCCCATTACCAATAAAAATACTTCTAAATTACGCTCAATCGATTTCATAAAGAATGGCAAGAGCAGTACGAGTACTAAGATAAGAAGTAGAACGACCGTCAATTTAAAAATCTCCTTTTCAGTGGTAATAAACTTGTCTACTTCCTATACATATTACTTTTACCTATTCATTATTCATTTATCTGAATCTTGATAATTAGTGGTTCTACATTTCAGGAATGTTTCCTACAAAACAAGAACAAAAGAGACTCTCGTTTAGATTGTCTCTTTTGTTCTAAATCATTTGAAAGTTATCGCCTGTTTAAAAATGCTAGCTAGTAGGACCCGATAATGGTCGAAATTATTCGTATAAATTATAAGCAGTGACAATCGATTCCTAGCTGGATTATACAGGAATTCTGTTGTGTTATCCTATTATTCCACCATTCTCTTACGTTGCATGTACCAAACTGCACCACCTAGTAGTATGAATAGGAATCCTACCATAAGCCAGTTATACATGGAACTAGCTGTTTTTGGTAGTTTTTTGCCTTCTTCATTCTTATTGTCTTTGTTATTACCAGGTCCAGGTGTTTTGTCGGAATCCTTGTCTTTATCTTTGTCTTTGTCTTTATCGGAATCGTTATTTCCATTTTGATCACCTGGTGTTTGCGGGTCTTCTTTGCCATTATCGTCAGCCTCTAATACTGTAAAAGTACTGAAATGCTTTGTTGTAGCTATAACATAACCATCTCGATATTCTCCACCAATAAGTTCCCATTCACCTTGGTCGTTTAAGAAGTATACACCCAGTGCATTTATATCGGTTACACCATCAACATTAACAGCAAATTGTAATGTGATACCTTCTCCAGTAAATTCGGAAATAATAGTTTCCCCGTCCAAAATGGTAAAGTCATATACTGGACTAATAGGGTTCTCTATGGAAAGCTTTTCTAGCACGATTGATAATTCATGACGGTCTGCAAAGAGTGATGCTGGGATTTGCAAGCTTACCTCTTTCCCTCTAACTACTTCAATTGTTGCATTCTTTTCAAGTAGGCTAGCTAATTGCTCACTTGTCAAATCTAATTGTACTTTATTCCCTTGAACTTTCGAAAGGTCAACAGAAATAATCCCGTTTTCTTCTAGCAATGCAATAGATTCATCTGCAATTGCTACAGTCTGATCTGAGATAATAATCTTAGCATCGACACGGTCCTGTTTTGGTGCCTCTTCTCCTGGCTGTTCTTCAATTGGCGTTTCTTCTCCTGGGGTTTCTTCCCCTGGTTCTTCTTCAATTGGCGTTTCTTCTCCTGGCTCTTCTTCAATTGGCGTTTCTTCTCCTGGGGTTTCTTCCCCTGGTTCTTCTTCAATTGGCGTTTCTTCTCCTGGGGTCTCTTCCCCTGGCTCTTCTTCAATTGGCGTTTCTTCTCCTGGGGTCTCTTCCCCTGGCTCTTCTTCAATTGGTGTTTCTTCCCCTGGGGTCTCTTCTCCTGGCTCTTCTTCAATTGGCGTTTCTTCCCCTGGGGTCTCTTCTCCTGGCTCTTCTTCAATTGGAGTTTCTTCTCCTGGGGTCTCTTCCCCTGGTTCTTCTTCAATTGGAGTTTCTTCCCCTGGGTTCTCTTCTCCTGGTTCTTCTTCAATTGGTGGTTCTACTACCGGCTCTTCCTCATATACTACAATGTCATTTACACCACGTGGTTTTAGTTGAATAGTACCGTTGAATTGACTAGAGATACCAGTCACATTTACTTGATCTCCATTATCAAATGCAAAATCATCAAATAATAGACCTGTACGGTTATCAACACGTACTAGTACACTCTCGCCACCTACTGTAGCTATAAATTCAAACGTTCCGTAATCATTTACTTTCTCTAATTCAGAAATTACAGCACCTTCAACCTGTACAAGTTGTGCTTCATTCTCTTTAGAGATTTCAGATGGTGTAACCTTTTTAGCTGCCGGTACAGCACTATTTCCTAGCTTTTCAATGTTTGTTACTGCTGAAATTTGAATTTCTCCAGAATAAACACCCTTTTCACCTGTTAAACGAACAACATCTCCTGCTTCAAGGTCGATATTATTTTGGAAGACATAAATCCCTGCTGTTTCATCCTGTACATAGAAACCTTTGCTGCCCCAGTTACCAGTTTTTGTTGTTACAGTACCTTCAATTGTAACTTTTTCGCCATTTTCTACTTGACGAGCTGCAGCAATATCCATCGGCTCACTTGGCTCTTCTGGGGTTGGTTCTTCTGGAACTTCTACTTCCTCGACAAACTCATATGCAGTAGGGGATTTTAGACCAGGTTTTGAAAAGTACGCTTCTAACGACCCAGTAATATGAATCAATTTCCCTAAATTATCAGGATTATCTGCTAGATTTAAGTCTGTACGAATAAAGTTGTTTGGTAATTGAACAGGAAGAATTTTATTCATATCACGTTCATTTGGTGAATCAGCTAACATTAAGTTTGTATTAGCGAAATTACCATCGAAATTCCCTGTCATGGTTCCGACAATATAACCCTGTACCGTGTTTGTTCCGGTATTATTGGCAATTGCTTCAGCTACTGTAATATAATCTCTTTCCCCTGGTGGTACGATTTCCGTATTATCCTGAATCGTAATACGAGAACCTTCCTCATAATCAATCGGACCATTATGATTAGACACATAGGCCACTACCGCTTTCCAAACTTCCTCATACTCACTGACTGTTTCATCCCCTAGATTATAAAAACTGCTTCCATGCATATAATCATTGTAGGCTACAACATATTCCTTTTCCTCATCTAAAGGATTACCTTCTGGTGTTGAGAATACAACATCAGTAAAAACATTATTCTCTTTTATCAATTCATAGTGTAATCCAGACACTTGTAGATCTACACTATTATGATAATTAGATTGTGTTAAAATGACATCTTTTAGCTTATTTAGGTTCGTCTTTACGACAACGATTTTATTCCCAAAGCTATCAAGGTATTCTATTTGTCCATCGGTAATAACACCTGCTGGAATATTCCCTGATACAGATGAACCGTTAAGGAAAGCAAAATCAGCATCTGTAATAGCCCGAACAGAATCGGTATATAAGTTTCCTAATCCTGCGTCTCCTAATGCTTTATTATCAGAAGATAGACCATTGTTTGTCGATCCAATCTCATTCCCTACAATTGGTGCATCATTAGAGACTTCGATTGAAATACGTTGGTTATTCGTATAATTTATTTTCACGCCGTTTTCAGTCAGATGCTTCGCATAAGTAATCATAGCATCGGTCATTGTACCAGATAACGCTTCTAATACTTCGCCTTCAAAATTATATCCACTTCCACCTGTACCGATATAATCTCCAACTGCAACAATATAAGTTTTATTATCTTCTAATGGCTCACCGTTTACTACTAATTCCGAATCTATATATTTTCCGGTATTATTGGTGATAATCTTATAGTGTAGGCCAGACGTTTGTAAATCAATAGAGTTACGGCGCTCATAGGAATACTTGATAACTTCCTTCAGTGCTGCACCTGTCATTTTATATTTCATTATTTCATTAGCAAATGGCTCAATGGTATAAATATCATTTACTGTAATTGGACCCGCAGCAATGTTCGCTCGTATACCACCACCATTGGTTAGCGCAACATCTGCTTCAGTTATATAACGCATCGCATCCGTCCAAAAATTTCCTAATGACGAATCACGATTTCCACTTCTGGTCAATCCCGTTTCAGTATAACCAATTTCTTCAGACAAAAGCTCGTCCATTTCAGCATTGTAATGATCAACTTTAGCCTGAATCTCACTATCTACTTCTGTTAAACTACTAACCTTTTGTAATTTACCAGTTACTGATTCTACTTCCTTAGTAGCTTGGTTAAATGTAATGGTTAGATTACCTACATTCTCTCCATTCGCGCCTGTTTGTACGATTGGTGTACCATTAACTACATTTGGTTGGTTTAACGTTGTATGGGAATGACCCCCGATAATAACATCGAAGAAGTCTACTTCCCGTGCTAACTTTTGATCCTCTGAATAGCCCATATGTGTTAAGGCTATTAGTACATCTGTTTCGTCTTTTAAGTACGCATATTGCTTCATCGTTTCAATTGGATCTTCAAAACTAATCCCTACTACATTAGCAGGAGCAGTAGATGGAGGTGTCTCTGTAACCGAAACCACTCCAACCTTTAATCCATTCACATCAAAAATATGATACGGATTTGGCTGTGGAAAATCTACTTCCGTATCAGCACTTACGACCGTGTTAGCGCTCAACCATGGAAAGTTAGATTCGTTAATACGCTTAACTGTTTCCGCTTGTCCATAATCAAAATCATGGTTACCAATTGCCATCGCTTGAACACCTATATCATTTAATAGGTCAACAATTGGAACACCATACTGGAGGTCAACTACTGGGTTCCCACTAAATATATCCCCAGCATCTAAATATAGAGAGTTTTCTGCCGCTTCTCTCTCTGCCTTTATGTACGCAGCAATTTTTCCAAAATCATTAATCTTCGCGTGAAGGTCATTTGTATGTAATACTGTCAATTCTACTAAATTGTCTTCTGAAGTTTCTGCCGCTGAGACGGAGGCAATCGGTCCCAACATGGTATAAACTAACATGACAAAAGCTACAAAGCTCATCCAAGTTCTTTGCATTTTTCTTCTGCTTCCCATCTACTTCTCTCCTTTTTCGCGCTATATTCATAATAGAATAATCTATTATCTTCTACCATTTTACATAATTTTTATTAATCCGACATTAATTTTTTGTAAAACTTTCATTCAAATCCAAACATTGTTGTATAATTATAAGAAGAATGTACATGTTTAGGAGGGTGCCCGATGAACGTAACCATTAATAAGAAAACCATATCTTTATTTAAAGGAGCAACATTAAAACATGCATTATTAAAAGCTGATCCACTATTATACAATGCCGTAGTTAAAGACGAAGCCGTTATAAAAGACCAAGAAGGAAATGTTACCGATGTCAATGGAGCCGCTGCAGAAGGATGGACATATTATGTAGAAAGCAAGAAACAGGGATACGAGGAGCTATGAGGGAAAGGTTTGCTGTCCCATCAACTATGGGACATATGCCTTTAGGATGGATGCCTGTTGTGAAATGAATTGTTTTCCTGTGGATTAGATTCTAAAAAACTATTAAATAGAGGAGTCAAGCCGGGTCGTTCCACTCGTCTATTTTTTTATCAAGCTCTTGAATTAATGAATGTTCTTTCTTTTGATCAATATTTCGATAATGATGTAAATTGCCAGGCTGTTTATCCTTTTCATCTGCTAAATGAACCACTTTTTGCAGAGGAGTAAATTCAAATTGCCCTTTTGGTAGAGCGGAATCCGTATGAAATAAAATAGCATGTGCAATCTCTTTCGCTACTTGTTTATCCTCACCTAGACGTACTAATAACTTATGCGCACGTTCGGCACCTTTAATCGGGTGAATATCATAATCCTGATAAAGCTGGTAGTCCCATTCTCCGTCACGATACCATTCATAATGACCAATATCATGCAAGAATCCAGCCTTAGCTGCCCAATCTAGATTCACCTCATATTCTTGTCCGATATGAAACGCATGATAAGCGACAGATATCGCATGTGCCATCCCGGAACGTCTAACATACTTTTGGGTAATCGGATGATTGTAAATATCGGATAATGTGACAGCCCTCATCAAAAAGCGCCTCCTTTTTTATGGTAAATTATCGATATGTTATCATTATTATGCGTATTAAGCAACTATTAATTAGTCTCCTTTGACTATTACCATTTAGAACTTCATTTGGTGCTAAGACTATAGTAATTGGATTGTAGTAGTCTATTAATCATTCCGTTCTTCCAAACCATTTTGCACTAAGTCTACAGACTACTTGAACAACTACATTAAAATTAATAAATCGATAGTTTCCATCCAAATAAACAATCGCCTGTTTTCCTTTAATCTCGTTGCTTTCGATCGCATAATTTTAACAATCCCATGTAAGCCGTAAAACCTAACGCTTCATTCAAAATCAAAAAAACTTGTTGACAGACTTCTCCATGTTACATATAATGTGAAACTATAACATTGAAGAAGCAAATAACATTTTCATAAATAGAAAGGCTACGAAAGGACCCTTAGTAGTGTTTTATCTCCCTGTCCCAGAGAGCTGATGGTGGTGTGAATCAGTCATAGATAAGCATGAATTACAATCCCGGAGCTTCTTTCTCGAGTAAATTCGAGAAGGACGGTCATTGATCGTTAACCGATTAGAGTGGTGAAAATCTTTTTTCACAACTAGGGTGGTACCGCGAATATATTCGTCCCTACTGATTAACCTCAGTAGGGACTTTTTATTTTCCTATAAATAAGTCTTCCCTACTTCAAAATTAAATAACACAAAAGCAAAGAAAGGATCGCAGTAGTGTCTTATCTCCCTGTCCAGAGAGCTGATGGTTGGTGGAAATCAGTCATAGATAAGCATGAATTACAATCCCCGAGCTTCTTTCTCGAGTGAATTCGAGAAAGACGGTCATTGATCGTTAAACATAATCAAGAGGTGAGCTATAACTAGTTCGCAATTAGGGTGGTACCGCGATGAGAATCGTCCCTGTCGTTTATTATACATGAACGACAGGGACGATTTTTTTGCATGAACAATACTATTTACACACAGGAGGAATAGAAAAATGATGGTCAATGAATTAAGTGAGCTACGTAATCAAATCGATGAGGTGAACGTAAAAATACTCGCTTTATTAAATCAACGTGGGCGTATCGTGCAACAAATTGGCGAATACAAAGAAAAGCAAGGAGTCGTACGATTCGATCCGGTTCGTGAAAGGCAAGCACTAGATTTAATTATGGAACACCATGAAGGACCTTTTGAAGCATCCACCATAAAACATATCTTCAAGGAAATATTCAAAGCTAGCTTAGAGCTTCAAGAGGACGAACAGAACAAAGCATTATTAGTATCAAGAAAGGCACATCCTAACGACACCATTGTCGAGATAAATGGTACCAAGCTTGGCAGTGGAGAACAGCATTTCATCATGGGACCGTGTGCGGTAGAAAGCTATGAGCAAGTCAAAGCTGTCGCATTAGCGATGAAAGCTCAAGGTCTTACACTGATGCGAGGTGGCGCATTTAAACCACGTACCTCGCCATACGATTTTCAAGGACTTGGTATGGAAGGGTTACAGATTTTACGTCAAGTAGCGGATGAAGTGGGAATGTCTATTATTAGTGAAATCCTAACCCCACATGATGTAGAAGTTGCTTTACAATACACGGATGTGATTCAAATTGGTGCTCGTAACATGCAGAACTTTGAGCTATTAAAAACAGTCGGAAGATTCAACAAGCCGGTTCTGCTTAAACGAGGACTAGCCGCAACCATAGAGGAATTCATCAATGCAGCAGAATACATTCTCGCCCAAGGAAATGATCAAGTCATTCTATGTGAGCGCGGAATTCGCACTTATGAGAAAGCAACGCGCAATACGTTAGATATTTCTGCTGTACCTATTTTGAAAAAGGAAACACATTTACCGGTTGTTGTCGATGTTACCCATTCAACTGGTAGAAAGGATTTACTATTCCCAACTGCAAAAGCAGCTCTAGCTATTGGAGCCGATGCGATCATGGCAGAAGTTCATCCGGACCCTACTGTCGCCCTATCGGATGCGCAGCAGCAAATGAATATTCCTGAATTCCATGAGTTCATGGACGGACTAAAAGCATTCAAAGAAAAACTATCCTAAGGAGGAACATGAATATGCGATTTTTAACAGCAGGAGAATCTCACGGACCACAGCTAACTACCATTATTGAAGGGCTACCTGCCGGAATGGAGCTAACTGCCAGTGATATTAACCGTGAGCTAGCAAATCGACAAAAAGGCTATGGCCGTGGAAAAAGAATGCAAATTGAAAAAGATCAGGTGACAATTGCAGGTGGAGTTCGGCATGGATATACACTCGGCTCCCCCCTTGCACTAGTCGTGGAGAATAACGACTGGAAACACTGGACGGACGTAATGGGAATCGAACTCATTGAAGAAGAAGAGGCAAGTGGCATTAGACGTAAAGTCACTCGCCCTCGCCCAGGCCATGCGGATCTAGTTGGCGGGATTAAATATGGTCATCGCGACATGCGTAATGTACTAGAACGCTCATCTGCCCGTGAAACTACGGTTCGAGTCGCAGCAGGAGCCGTTGCGAAAAAGCTCCTCTATCTCCTTGGCATCGACATAACAGCCCATGTCATTGAAATCGGCGGAATCCAAGCAAAAGATCGGGATTTCCATGATATTACCGATTTGAAGCAACGCACAGAGATTTCCCCAGTGCGCTGTTTTGATCAAACTAAAGAACAGCAAATGATGAAAGCAATTGATGTAGCAAAGAAAAATGGGGATTCCATCGGGGGAGTCATAGAAATAGTAGTCGAAGGAATGCCACCAGGGGTTGGCAGCTATGTACATTACGACCGGAAGCTCGATTCCAAGCTAGCAGCAGCCATTGTCAGTATCAACGCATTTAAAGGGGTAGAATTTGGTTTAGGATTTGAGATGGCTAGAAAGCCTGGCAGTCAGGTGCATGATGAAATTCTTTGGAATGAAGAAACCGGCTATGTTCGAAACACGAATCGATTAGGTGGTTTTGAAGGTGGAATGTCGACTGGAATGCCTATTGTTGTCAGAGGCGTTATGAAGCCAATCCCTACCTTATACAAGCCGCTTCAAAGTGTTGATATCGAGACAAAAGAACCGTTTACAGCAAGTATTGAACGATCTGATAGCTGTGCTGTTCCTGCCGCAAGTGTTGTTGCCGAAGCAGTAGTGGCCTGGGAACTTGCTGCAGCTATTACCGAGCAATTTACTAGTGATCGTATGGATGCATTAAAACAAGCTGTGGCAGAACAGCGGAACTATGCCAAAACATTTTAACCTACCTTAGGAGGACTCGTCATGAAATGGAAAAAGCAAATTCTACCGTTACGCGCATATCAACCCGGTAAGTCCATTGAATCGGTGAAAAAACAGTACCACCTTGAAGAAATCATCAAACTAGCTTCCAATGAAAACCCGTATGGCTATTCACCAAGTGTCGATCAAGCATTACTAAATGGGGATTCATCCTATACCTTTTACCCAGATGGAAGCGCAGCGAACTTAAAAACGACACTAGCCTCCCATTTACATGTAGAGGAAAATCAACTCCTCATTACGAACGGTACCGATGAATTAATTCAAATCATTTCACGTGCCATGCTAGAGCCTGGAAAGAATACGGTGATGGCTGCTTGCACCTTTCCACAGTATAAGCATGCCGCTATTATTGAAGGTGCCGAAGTACGTGAAGTGGAGCTAGTCAATGGATTCCATGATTTGAATACGATGCTCACTAAAATGGATGATCAAACCGCAATTGTGTGGCTGTGTAATCCGAATAACCCAACTGGGACATATATCCCGGAAGAAGAAATTCGCCGATTTTTAATACAGGTTCCAAGCGATGTTTTAGTTGTCCTCGATGAAGCATATCAGGAATATGTGACCGAGTCATCTAACTCCCTTTCACTTACACAACAATTTTCGAACTTGATTATCATGCGAACTTTTTCTAAGATTTACGGTCTTGCAAGCTTTCGGATTGGATACGGTATTTCCACTAGCACTACTATTCAGTGCTTAGAGCCTGTACGTCTTCCGTTCAACACAAACGTCTTAGGTCAACTTGCAGCAACAACCGCTCTCTCAGACCAGGATTTCGTACAATCTTGCCGAGCGCATAATACAGCTGAGTTACAACAGTATTATGGCTTTTGCGAGGAACATAGTCTACCTTACTTTCCTTCACAAGGGAATTTCATCTTAATTAACGTAAAACGAGATGCTGATGAAGTGGCGGAATATTTATTAACCAAAGGACTTATTGTACGTTCTGGGAAATCATTAGGATTTCCAACCTCCGTCCGCATCACCATTGGCAAAAAAGAGCAAAACGAGAAGGTAAGAAATGCATTACAAGAACTAATTACCGAAAAAGTTAGGCCATAAACAACAGGAGGTATTGGCATGCATGGTAAAATATTAATTGTAGGACTAGGGCTAATTGGTGGATCTTTAGCCCTTGCAATAAAAAAACAGCATCCAGAAGCACGAATCTATGGTTATGATGTAAATACTAATGAACTAACTACAGCTAAGTCGCTACATGTAATTGACGAAGAAGCTACTTCTCTACGTGAAGGTGCAGAAATAGCGGACGTCATCATCCTGTCTACTCCTGTTTTACAAATGGAGAAAGTAATGAAGCAATTGTCACAGATCGAATTAAAGAATGATGTCATCATAACCGATACTGGTAGTACGAAGATTGGCATAATGAAACTTGCAGAACAGCTATGGCATGATACCAACGTAACCTTCATCGGCGGACATCCGATGGCAGGCTCACATAAATCCGGGGTAGAAAGCGCTAAGGATCACCTATTCGAAAATGCCTATTACGTTCTCACCCCTTATAACCATTCTCTCACTCGAGTAGATGAGCTAAAGCAATGGCTCCGTGGAACGAATGCAAAATTCCTAGTAGTAGACACAGAAGAACATGACTATGTTACCGGCGTTATCAGCCACCTACCACATATTATTGCATCTGGTTTGGTTAATCTCGCCAGAAAAGAGGATGAAAGAAACCCTCTGATTAAAATGCTAGCCGCTGGAGGTTTTCGAGATATTACACGAATCGCATCCAGTAATCCACAGATGTGGAAGGATATTGTATTTCATAATCGCAGCAATTTATTAAGATTATTAAACAAGTGGACAGAGGAAATCGAGAAGTTCCAGCAAGTGTTAGAAAGAGGCGATGACCTAGCCATTTCTCACTTCTTTGCAGATGCAAAGGAATACCGTGATTCTCTTCCAGTTCGTTCTAAAGGCGCCATCCCTGCGTATTATGATTTATATGTTGATGTCCTTGATGTCCCTGGAGCCATTGCAAAAGTCACGACATTACTTGCTGAGCATGGGATAAGCATTACGAACCTGCACATTATGGAAAATAGAAAGGGACTGCTTGGTGTTTTACAAATTAACTTTTCAAAGCATGACGACCGCAGTAAAGCACAAACGCTCCTAACCTATCATAACTATAAAACCTATGAAACGGCCTAAGGAGGATAAACATGACAAGAAAAAAATTAAGCAAATTGGAACACGGTCTTTCTGGAACTATTCATATACCAGGAGATAAATCCATCTCCCATAGAGCGATTATGTTTGGCGCATTAGCGAAGGGTAAAACAAGTGTAACAGGCTTCCTTCCTGGTGAAGACTGCTTAAATACGATTTCCTGTTTTAGACAACTAGGTGTTGATATTGTCCAGAATGGAACCCAAGTAGAAATTAACGGGCTCGGAATCGAACACCTACAGGAACCGAAGGAAGTACTCGATGTCGGAAACTCTGGTACTACCATTCGACTTCTGTCCGGAATTCTTGCAGGACTTGGATTTTATTCCTGTATCCAAGGGGATGCATCCATTGCCAAAAGACCGATGAAGCGAATAGTCGACCCACTACGTTTAATGGGAGCAAATATTGACGGTAGACAAGGTGGAATGTATACACCACTAACCGTACGAGGACAAAATTTACATGGGATTCAATATGAATTACCAGTCGCCAGTGCCCAAGTAAAATCCGCCATATTACTAGCTGGATTATTAGCGGACGGAACGACAACCGTTATCGAACCCGAACGTACACGTGATCATACGGAAAGAATGCTGCATGCATTCGGAGTATCCATAAACAGGTCAGGAAATAACGTATCGATTGAGGGGAAACAACACTTAACTGCGACTAGCATCGAAGTCCCAGGTGATATCTCATCTGCTGCATTCTTTTTAGTGGCTGGAGCCATTGTTCCTCAAAGTCAGATTACCTTACACCATGTCGGAATCAATCCTACCCGAACTGGAATCATCGATGTCCTGTTGAACATGGGTGCCACCTTAACTACTTTAAATCAAAACGAAGAAGCAATGGAGCCATACGCAGACATACAAGTGAAAGCCTCCTCCCTACACGGAGTAGAAATCGGCGGAGAAATTATCCCTAGACTAATTGATGAAATTCCGATTATCGCCCTAGCTGCTACACAAGCAGAAGGAACCACTGTCATTAAAGATGCCGCAGAACTCAAGGTAAAGGAAACAAATCGCATTGACATCGTAGCACAAGAACTGAGTAAGATGGGAGCACATATTGAAACAACAGAAGATGGCATGATCATTCATGGTAACACTAAACTGAAAGGTGCCATTGTAAATAGCCACGGGGATCACCGAATTGGAATGATGTTAGCAATTGCCAGTACGATTGCAGAGGGAGAGACTATCCTGGAAAACAGTGAGGCGATAGATGTTTCTTATCCTGGGTTTTTTGGGAGTCTAAGTGAACTAGCGGGACACTAAACTCTGTCCCTCCTGCTATGAATCCATACGGGTTAATATAGAATGGGGCAAAGCTCCTTTCCTTATAGAAAGGAGACTAAAGTCCCTTTCTCCATTCATCTTCTATAAAAAATACACCCCAATGCCCATAACCAAATAAGCAGGGAGTAAAATAGCTCCTTCAAACCAATTTATATCACCATCATTGGTTATTACAATTGTTAAGTACCGCTTTACCATACTAATTAATTCTGGCCAGGTAAATACAAGTGGCATGAATGTAGGAAATAGTAGCGATAGTAGCACAAGGACAGGTAAAACAAACATTTCGACTTGTAGTGTATATCCTATCGCAATTTCTACGGCTACATCCATGTTATTTTAATTTGCTATTACTTACGTGGAAGCATGTTCTGCAGCCTTCCTAACAATCGCTACCATGATAATACCAATAAATAATTCAAACCACCCAAATGATTCTCCAACAATGTCGAATGTCCCACGTTAGATTATCCGCACTCGAGAAGTATTATTTTTAGATAACAAGGCGATTCATTTTTACTGATTACTTGATTTAATAACGAATGTTTACCTAGGAATGTTCACTGCGTCCCACACCACCTGTAGTTCCTCCCTTAATGGGATAATTTCCTCCTTTACCAACACCCTTAAATCCTTTTCTTGCCCTCGTTCAATATAACTTTGTGCCTGGTAAAGACTATTAAATAAATATTCTGTAGCCATCAAGATTTGATAATATTCAGCTACTGTTTCTTTAACATCAGGAGGCAAAGTATGTCTTAGAATATTTACCCTTCCATTAACTTTATTGTATAACAACTTAGCATCATCTTGATTACCTTCTTTATAGACACCATTCTCATACATAATAATAAGCTCTTCAGATTCAGCCAGAAGACTTTCTAGTTGTCGTTTAATCTTTCCCCAGAATATTTCTTTATCTATATTCACTTCATATTCTGGTTCGTTTTCGGAATCCTCCCTTGCTGAATACTTGTTTATTCTAATCTCTGGAACAACAAATCCCCTTAATAAGTGTGATTGCTCCGAGTATATGTCACATAATCCATCCTCACAAGACGTAACAAGTACTTCATTTCCTAAAATGTTGGTTAGATCTACATTTCCTGCAATCAAGTTTAACGCATTATCCGATGTTAAATTATCCCGCTTATCTAGCTTGTCCTTTTCATCATATTCTTTCCATTTTTCAGCATCTCTTTTTGATGTGAATAGCTCAAGCGTAATATCTTCCAAATCATAATATTTCCCGTTCATGATTTCATATTTCTCTTCCTCAACGGGATTTATTAGCTCCTCATACGATAAGGTATTGCTAACGATTGGAAACAAGTAATATTCCCAATGTGTCCTACATTCATGAAATTTGTAATACCCTTTTTCTGTATCCTTTGACATATACCAACATTGCTCTGGAGCATTATAAAACACGTCCTGTACAGGCACTTCCGATGTATTGAAATAGCTTAGATCTGGTTTAACCTCAATCCAAGATTGATTGGCATTATCATCATATCTTGATTGTAAATCGTAAATAAGAGCTCCTTGTGGCTCATACTTTATGATTCTAATATTGCTTTCATTGTCTTCTCCGTTTCCACCAGCAGTTTCAATAAATTCTTCCAGTAGCTCTACATTTCGTAAAGCATTATGCTTAAATACCACATCTGTTTCACTCGGAATATATTCTTCCGGCTCCGTATCTAAATCTTCTTTGGATAAATCATCATTATTTCCTGATTCCTTTGTTGTACATCCAGCTAAGATAACAACTAGTGCGATGATAACGATGAATCTATATTTCATTAATTTTCTCATTTTCCACCCTCATATTTAATGATTGTTAAATACATTCTAGCATTTAACTTAATATAATTGAAAAAGAACATTGCATATTCCTCTCTATACTTCTTCTCCCTGACTTACACCACTTTATTACTTACCTATTGACAATCCAGCCATTACCTATTATATTTACTTATATATTCAACGTTGAATAATCAAAGGAGTATTACTGTGACAAAATTATTAGTATTAGCTATGCTTAGTATCCAGCCAATGTCTGGTTATGAAATTAAATCTATGCTTGAACTAAACGATTCCCCAAGATGGGCTGGTGTTTTGCCCGGTTCCATCTACAATGCTCTTAAAAAGCTTGAAAAAGAGGGATACATTGAAATAGCCAGTATCGAAAGCAATGGACATCGGCAAAAGGCTATTTATAAAATCACCGCAAGTGGTGAAGCATTTCAAAGAGAGTTAGCACTAGAATGCCTTGGAAACGCCAAGGTCTATTATCCGACTGATTTATATTCCGGAATATCATTGGCTGATCAACTACCTAAAGAAGAAGCAATTGATCACTTAACTAAGAATAAAGAAAAATTATTGCTTGAATCACAAGCTGTAAAAACAGGTTTAAAAGCAAAAGAAAAAGCTCTACAGGGTGAAATTCCCCCATTAACTCGTATTGTATTTGAGCATATGTTTGAAATGATTGAATCACAGCTTCGGCTTATCGAAGCTACTATTTCCATCATAAAGCAGAAATAACAAAGCCACTAGCAATGGCTTTGATTTTTACCCACATAGTCAAAGTTGAATATACAAAGGAGAATGTGTATGGAATTGATCAAATTTATCAATGTTGAAAAGAGCTTTAAAGGTAGAAAAGTAATCAGTGGATTGAATTTTTCAATTCACGCAAATGAAGTCGTTGCATTACTCGGGGCCAATGGGTCCGGGAAAACGACTACGATTCGAATGCTATTAGGTATCAGCAAACCAGATAGTGGAAGAATCACGAGATGGACAAAAGACTTTAACCAAAAGGTAGGGGCTCAGTTACAAACAACACCATTTTTTGAAGGCCTAAGTGTCATAAATAACTTAAAGCTTTTCAATACCTTTTATCAATCTAAGATTACTACTGAAAAGATGGAACGAATATTAAGAGACTACAATCTATTGGATGTAAAGAACACATTGGCTTCTAAGCTTTCCTTAGGTCAACAAAAACGGTTAGCCATTAGTATTACAACCTTACATGACCCTGATTTTGTTATTTTAGATGAACCCTCTGCCGGTCTAGATCCTAGTGGACAACGCGAGGTACAAAACATGATTCGCCACCTAAAGTCGAAAGGGAAAAGTGTCTTATTTTCTTCTCATGATATGTTGGAAGTTCGCAATTTGGCTGACCGCATCTTCATTATGGGAAAAGGAAGATTGTTAGTAGAAGGAAAACCTGAAACATTACTTAATAAATACAACGTTGGGGATTTTGAAGAGCTATTTAATCATCTCATGAAAAAGGAGGAATATTATGTTTAATATAATTGGAATTTCGCTTAGTAAGGATATTAAAGATTACTATCTCTTATTCTGGTCTATTTTTCTACCAATTGGTATATTTACTACCTTGTCTCTTTTGGCTATCAATGTTAATGGCAATTTATTGTTCGGCATTTTAACATTAAGTATCTTTTTTTATTGCTGTACAACGAATAGCTTTGCCATCTTTGCTCAAAGAAAGCGTGGGGTTTATGAATTATTGACCATTACACCATTCTCTTTATGGAAATATCTTAGCAGCATTACCATTAGCCAAACAATTATTGCCTGTACCGTTTCAAATATTTTATTGATAATCGAAAATGGTATATTTGATTTAACCTTATCGGTATTACAGATTCTATTATTTCTTCCATTTTTCTTTGTCGGTTCAGCCTTATTCACGCTAATTGGATTCTGCCTTTCTAGCTTTCCCAAAAACGAAGGGCAATTAAGTATCACGACTAATTTGGTCATGATTCCACTTTTTTTATGTAGTAGCGTGTTTTTCAATCTCGACAATTCTCCTAAGTGGGTACAATGGATTAGTTGGATTAATCCTGTAGAATGGCTACAATCTGGTTATCGCTCCATTTTAGAAAATCATGTTTCTATTTACTTCTTATCAATTGCCATTCTGTTCGCTTTTTTATTACTTTTTCTTTTCCTTTCTAAAATGACGTTTCGAGTCCAATAGTTTTTAACTACGAAATGCAAACATAGCTCGCCTTTTATCACAACGAATACTCTTATATAGTTTTAAAAAAAGCTCTGATTCCTATATACTAATAAGTAATAAATCAGAACTATAGGAGGTTGCGATGGAAAGAATAATTGATAATAATCGTGAAGCACATGAATGGTTACTGATTGCTGTTACAATATGCTCTCTACTTACGTTTAAAAAGATACGGAGATTAGAGCGTTATAAAAAGAAACTAGAACGTAACTTTAAATACTTTGACTTATAGAATAAAATAGCGGGGGAAAAGAGATTAAGGCTCTCTTTACCCTTTTTTTATTCTAATGGATAGCTAAGCCTCGGTTGAATATTAGAGGAATTTAGTTGTTGCTTGTGTTGGAGTGGTTCTTCTCAAAGTTAGATTTTTTATATAGATGTGTTATTTATGAAGATATGGTGATGAGGTTCAATAATTGGGGATATTGTATTCATTGAGTAAGGGAACTTATGTTAGGAGATTGAATAAAAACACAGAGAAAAGGAAGGACTTCATAATATGCAAGACCTTCCTAGTGTGTACCTTTATCAACGCGCCCTAGAGGATTCGAACCTCTGACCCACAGCTTAGAAGGCTGTTGCTCTATCCTGCTGAGCTAAGGGCGCAAAATATATCAACATGCAATTGTATGGAATCTGTATAAGTTGATCGATCAATTTACTTGCCTAATGGGCCTGAGTGGACTCGAACCACCGACCTCACGCTTATCAGGCGTGCGCTCTAACCAGCTGAGCTACAGGCCCATAAATTAATGGAGCGGGTGAAGGGAATCGAACCCTCGACATCAGCTTGGAAGGCTGGAGTTTTACCATTAAACTACACCCGCATAAAATTAGATTGGTTTATTATAACAGCTTACGAACGGTCATGCCCCTGCGTCTACAAGCATATTCAAGGAAGTTTATTCCTCGGGGCAACTCGTAGTGGATTCGGTGGATGTATCGCTCGTGGCTGGAGTTTTACCAAACTACACCCGCAATATCCCGAAATCTAAAATGGTGGCTCGGGACGGAATCGAACCGCCGACACACGGATTTTCAGTCCGTTGCTCTACCGACTGAGCTACCGAGCCAATTAATATAAGTTATACTCTACTCAAGCATCTGAACAAGATTACACATATTCAATAGTAACATCTAACATATTTTATGGAGGAGGTAGAGGGATTCGAACCCCCGCGCGGTTTGACCCGCCTGTCGGTTTTCAAGACCGATCCCTTCAGCCAGACTTGGGTATACCTCCATCAAATTGTAGTAATTCATCTAAAATTACAATCTACCAATCTGTTGTTCTAGTACTGAAGTAATAAATCAGATGGTAAAGTGGAGCCTAGCGGGATCGAACCGCTGACCTCCTGCGTGCAAGGCAGGCGCTCTCCCAGCTGAGCTAAGGCCCCATATCATAATAATTATATTAGTTAAGAGTTAATGATGCCGAGGACCGGAATCGAACCGGTACGGTAGTCACCTACCGCAGGATTTTAAGTCCTGTGCGTCTGCCAGTTCCGCCACCCCGGCATTATATTGGAGCGGAAGACGGGATTCGAACCCGCGACCCCCACCTTGGCAAGGTGGTGTTCTACCACTGAACTACTTCCGCTCGATATAAAACTATTTGATATGATGAGCCATGAAGGATTCGAACCTTCGACCCTCTGATTAAAAGTCAGATGCTCTACCGACTGAGCTAATGGCTCATGTTATTTAAATTATACTTAGTTAACTTGAGCGTTCTTCAAGGTGGACCCCAGCATCTTCTTGCCTATTCTAGGATGTGTATGCTTCGGGGTTACTCGTAGCTTAATCGGCGGAAGTGGTGCTCGTTGCTCTACCGACTGAGCTAATGGCTCATAGTAAAAAGTGGTGCCGGCCAGAGGACTTGAACCCCCAACCTACTGATTACAAGTCAGTTGCTCTACCAATTGAGCTAGGCCGGCATGATAATTATTCGCCTATTAAGTTTCTCTTTTTGCCGAATAGTCCCCTGTATCTTCCAGCATATTCAAGGTTGTTTATGCTTCGGGGTTACTCGTAGCTTATTCGGTAGAAGTATTGCTCGTTGCTCTACCAATTGAGCTAGGCCGGCATTGTGTAATGGCGGTCCGGACGGGACTCGAACCCGCGACCTCCTGCGTGACAGGCAGGCATTCTAACCAACTGAACTACCGGACCATAAAAAAATTTGAATTATGATTTATTATATTAATGGTGGAGGATGCAGGGCTCGAACCTGCGACCCCCTGCTTGTAAGGCAGGTGCTCTCCCAGCTGAGCTAATCCTCCACATGGTGACCCGTACGGG
>NZ_JBPWOS010000021.1:0-2976 GCF_055550225.1 Ornithinibacillus liuyingii
AATTATACCCTGAAAACTAAATAAGAGTAAACAAACGATATCAAATAAGTTAGTTAAGTCCTCGATCTATTAGTATCCGTCAGCTCCACGTGTCACCACGCTTCCACCTCGGACCTATCAACCTCATAGTCTCTAAGGGATCTTACTCACTCGAAGTGATGGGAAGTCTCATCTTGAGGGGGGCTTCATGCTTAGATGCTTTCAGCACTTATCCTTTCCACACGTAGCTACCCAGCTATGCTCCTGGCGGAACAACTGGTACACCAGCGGTGTGTCCATCCCGGTCCTCTCGTACTAAGGACAGCTCCTCTCAAACTTCCAACGCCCACGACGGATAGGGACCGAACTGTCTCACGACGTTCTGAACCCAGCTCGCGTACCGCTTTAATGGGCGAACAGCCCAACCCTTGGGACCGACTACAGCCCCAGGATGCGATGAGCCGACATCGAGGTGCCAAACCTCCCCGTCGATGTGAACTCTTGGGGGAGATAAGCCTGTTATCCCCGGGGTAGCTTTTATCCGTTGAGCGATGGCCCTTCCATGCGGAACCACCGGATCACTAAGCCCGACTTTCGTCCCTGCTCGACTTGTAGGTCTCGCAGTCAAGCTCCCTTCTGCCTTTACACTCTACGAATGATTTCCAACCATTCTGAGGGAACCTTTGGGCGCCTCCGTTACCTTTTAGGAGGCGACCGCCCCAGTCAAACTGCCCGCCTGACACTGTCTCCGAACCGGATTACGGTCCTGGGTTAGAAGGTCCATACAGCCAGGGTGGTATCCCACGGATGCCTCCACCGAAGCTAGCGCTCCGGTTTCTAAGGCTCCCACCTATCCTGTACAAGCTGCACAGACATTCAATATCAGGCTACAGTAAAGCTCCACGGGGTCTTTCCGTCCTGTCGCGGGTAATGCGCATCTTCACGCATAGTATAATTTCACCGGGTCTCTCGTTGAGACAGTGCCCAAATCGTTACACCTTTCGTGCGGGTCGGAACTTACCCGACAAGGAATTTCGCTACCTTAGGACCGTTATAGTTACGGCCGCCGTTTACTGGGGCTTCGGTTCAAAGCTTCGGGTAAACCCTAACTCATCCCCTTAACCTTCCAGCACCGGGCAGGTGTCAGCCCCTATACTTCGCCTTTCGGCTTCGCAGAGACCTGTGTTTTTGCTAAACAGTCGCTTGGGCCTATTCACTGCGGCTTCTCATGCAAGAAGCACCCCTTCTCCCGAAGTTACGGGGTCATTTTGCCGAGTTCCTTAACGAGAGTTCTCCCGCTCACCTTAGGATTCTCTCCTCGCCTACCTGTGTCGGTTTGCGGTACGGGCACCTATGATCTGGCTAGAGGCTTTTCTTGGCAGTGTGAAATCAGGAACTTCGCTACTATATTTCACTCCCCATCACAGCTCAACCTTACGCCAGGCGGATTTGCCTACCTGACAGTCTCACTGCTTGGGCGCACACATCCAGTGGTGCGCATTCCCTATCCTACTGCGTCCCCCCATCGCTCATAACGATCATGAGGTGGTACAGGAATATCAACCTGTTGTCCATCGCCTACGCCTTTCGGCCTCGGCTTAGGTCCCGACTAACCCTGAGAGGACGAGCCTTCCTCAGGAAACCTTAGGCATTCGGTGAAAGAGATTCTCACTCTTTTTTCGCTACTCATACCGGCATTCTCACTTCTAAGCGCTCCACCAGTCCTCACGGTCTGACTTCACAGCACTTAGAACGCTCTCCTACCATTGTTCGTAAGAACAATCCGCAGCTTCGGTGATACGTTTAGCCCCGGTATATTTTCGGCGCAGAGTCACTCGACCAGTGAGCTATTACGCACTCTTTAAATGGTGGCTGCTTCTAAGCCAACATCCTGGTTGTCTGTGCAACTCCACATCCTTTTCCACTTAACGTATACTTTGGGACCTTAGCTGGCGGTCTGGGCTGTTTCCCTTTCGTCTATGAACCTTATCACCCATAGACTGACTCCCAAGATAAAGTATCTGGCATTCGGAGTTTGACTGAATTCGGTAACCCGATGAGGGCCCCTAGTCCAATCAGTGCTCTACCTCCAGTACTCAACTCTTGAGGCTAGCCCTAAAGCTATTTCGGAGAGAACCAGCTATCTCCGTGTTCGATTGGCATTTCACCCCTACCCACACCTCATCCCCGCATTTTTCAACATACGTGGGTTCGGGCCTCCAGTCAGTGTTACCTGACCTTCACCCTGGACATGGGTAGATCACACGGTTTCGGGTCTACGACCGCATACTAATTCGCCCTATTCAGACTCGCTTTCGCTACGGCTCCGTGTCTTCCACTTAACCTCGCATACGATCGTAACTCGCCGGTCCATTCTACAAAAGGTACGCCGTCACACATTAACGTGCTCCGACTACTTGTAGGCACACGGTTTCAGGTTCTCTTTCACTCCCCTTCCGGGGTGCTTTTCACCTTTCCCTCACGGTACTGGTTCACTATCGGTCACTAGGTAGTATTTAGCCTTGGGAGATGGTCCTCCCGGATTCCGACGGAATTTCACGTGTTCCGCCGTACTCAGGATACACTCCGGAGAGAATTCCTTTTCGATTACAGGGCTGTTACCTTCTGTGGCTTACCTTTCCAGGTATCTTCATCTAAGGAATTCCTTTGTAACTCCGTATGGAGTGTCCTACAACCCCAAAAAGCAAGCTTTTTGGTTTGGGCTGTTTCCGTTTCGCTCGCCGCTACTCAGGAAATCGCATTTGCTTTCTCTTCCTCCGGGTAATGAGATGTTTCAGTTCCCCGGGTCTGCCTTCCATACCCTATGTATTCAGATATGGATACTGTTCCATTACGAACAGTGGGTTCCCCCATTCGGAAATCCTCGGATCGAAGTCTACTTACGACTCCCCGAGGCATATCGGTGTTAGTCCCGTCCTTCATCGGCTCCTAGTGCCAAGGCATCCACCGTGCGCCCTTATTCACTTAACTAATTAA
>NZ_JBPWOS010000022.1:0-1807 GCF_055550225.1 Ornithinibacillus liuyingii
CCTCCCTCAATAAAGTTAATTTTTCTTCCAAATACTCGCGTATTCTCAATATTTTATAAACACTAGTTAGTTGACACACCTTATAGATAGTTAAAAATTGAAAGTAATTCAATTTATTTACAGGTTGGGGGCCATCCTATCTGCCAAACTGGTATTGTTTGGAAAACAGTTTTATAACCGTGCTAGGAAATCTCCACACAAATCACGGTCGCTAACCCTCCCATGTCTCTCCGGATCGTATCCATACTTTCCTTCGTCCTGCGTATCCATGAGGTGGAGGTTGGAAATGCTCCTATGCTGGGTCTAATGCCCGAATGGATAATATATACTCCAACTCTGCACTATTGGTGTTTGTATGAGAACTAATAATCGTATTTGATGTGTTTCTAAAGGCTTAAGCAGCCTGTAATGCTTCCTTTTGTGACAATCCTCTTAATAACTTAGATCCATCAAACTCACATTGTCTTTGGCCAATGACAAATAATACACGTAATAACTTACAACACAAGGCAATGAGTGACTGTTGCTTTTTCAATGGTTTTTCAGACCGTGTTGTATAGTGTTGATGCAGGGCTTTAAACGTTGGATTATGGGCAACTAGCGGACGAATAGCTAAATATAGGGCTCTTCGCAAACGACTTCGTCCTCTCTTAGTTATCCGTGTTTGACCTTTAAACTTACCAGAACTATGTTCTCGTAAAGATAGCCCTGCTAAATTGACTAATTGTTGAGGGTGTTTATATTTCGTAATATCCCCTACTTCAGCGAAGAATAGAGCCACGGTTGTGGATCCAAGCCCTGTAATATTCATCATTTGTTTAGCACCAGGTAAAGTCACGACAAGTGATTCTAACTCTTTGTCTAACTCCTCTAACTGTTGCTTATAAAGTTCATATTGATCGAGTAAACAGTCCAACTCGCGTCGGGCAAACTGAATACCAATTTGAATGCCGATACTCTTTTTTGCGACTTCTACTAGCTTTGTTGCTCTTTTAATTCCCACTCCTCGTTTAACGAAGGGCTTCCACTTCATCACCACATCTTCTGGTGACAATTCCTTGATTTGAGACGGAAATGGAAACAGTCGTAATGTACAGTAAGCTGCTTTTCCTTCCCAATCACCAAATACATCAAAGAATTCCGGAAAATAGCGTTGAATATGGTTTTGGATACGCCCTTCAGTGATCATCAGTTGGTTGATAAGTTGATCTCGTAATTTGACGCCTTCTCTTAATTCGGCATAAATGCCATCTAAGAGATTTGGTACAGAGTATCGCCCATCTTTAATCAACTGACCTATCACACGGGCATCTTTCGTATCATTTTTGGTAGGGGAATTATCATCAAGTTCTTTACTTTTCTTTACGTGCATAGGATTTACGACAACAAAATCGTATCCTTTCGCTACTAAAAAGTAAGCTAGACTAAACCAGTAATGGCCAGTAGGCTCGACACCCAGAATGACATAATTTTTGTCATTTTCCTTTCGAAGGTTCTCTGCCCAATTTACTAGTTTTTGAAAGCCATGCATTTTGTTTTCAAAGATCAAGCGTTTCCCGAATTCAACACCTCGGTCGTCTTGAGCACGAGCTACGTGTTTGTCTTTGGCAATATCAATGCCTACAATGAGTGTTGAAGGTGTGATTTGAGAGATTTTTTGATTTTGTGTATAATTCATTATTGAGTCCTCCTTGGTTACTTAAATTAAGGGTCCATTTTTGCTTCGAAGCTTTGGACACCTCGTATGATACCAAGAGGGCTCTTTTTGTTTCAATCCTCAAATTTCTTCATTACAGGAATGCTCCTA
>NZ_JBPWOS010000023.1:0-1605 GCF_055550225.1 Ornithinibacillus liuyingii
TTTTGTCCCAGCCTTGTATATTAAGTACTAGAGGTTCGCTACCTCTAGTGCTTTTTTAGTATAGTCATTTATACTAAAAGCAACGCTGTGGATTAGTGACCCAGCCTACAGTACTTTTTAGTAACTGGTTTTTAGAGAATCTAACCACAGCTCTTTGTTTATCTGTTAATCAGTTAGATAACGCATGACGTTTGATTTCGTACAAGGATACAGGACAAGGAGTGCGTGGCTTGAAAGCACAGCGTAATAAAGTGGAGGGAATGAATTTTAATGATTTATGTGGGAATTGATGTAGCCAAGCACAAACATCAAGTAGCTATTATTGATGATGAAGGGGAAATTTATGAAGACGACATGGTCATTTTAAATGATCGATTAGGGTTTCAAAAGCTTGATACTATCATTTGTCGCATTCAAAACCAAACAGGCCAAAAATGTAAGCTGGCAATGGAGGATACGGGTCATTATAATGCCCCTATCTTACAATTTTTAAGGAGAAATAATTATCAAGTATATTGTTATAATCCAATTCTAGTAAAAGAGTTTTCCAAAGTCCATACATTGAGAAAGACAAAGACAGATAAAGCTGATGCTTTAGTGATCGCTAAAATGGTAATGGGAGATTTCGAAAAAAGAGAACACTCCCAAGTTAGTACTGAAGAGCTTAAGGAATTAACTAGATACAGAAGTAGACTAGGGAAACACCAATCCTTACTTAAAGCTCAGTACACTCGAATATTAGAAAAAAGCTTTCCTGAGTTGGCTACTTATGGTCAGGTTCGCTATTCAGATTATATGATGCGATTATTAAAAAAGTATCCAAGTCCAAAACGAATTGAGATGGCTCACGAAAGATCACTTTTTAAACTATTAGGAGTGAATAATAGCCGCATTAAACCCGGGTTACTAAAGCAATTAGCGAAAGATAGTGTTGGGTGCTATTCTTCTATTACGGAATTTGAATTAACTCAAACTATAAAACAGATTGATTTGTATGATAAGCAAATCAAAGAAGTCGATAAAAAAATTCAAGAAATGATGGATACACTCGATTCACCAATCGTAACCATTCCCGGAATTTCTTATCGACTAGGTAGTATAATCATAGCAGAAATAGGTGACATCCTCAAATTCCATAACCCAAGTCAGTTATTAGCTTTCGCTGGAATGGAGCCATCCATTTATCAGTCGGGTAACTATCAAGGAACCGGAAAAATGGTTAAACGAGGATCACCTCAACTCCGATGGGCCATGTACCATGCTTCAAGGTTGGTAGCCATTTATTCACCAACATTTAAAAAATATTATGAGAAGAAACTAGTAGAAGGCAAGCACTATAACGTGGTTTTAAGTCATGTAGCGAAGAAATTAATAAGAGTTATATTCCATTTACTGCAGACAGGCCAATCGTATAAAGAGATTAAAGCGTAATACTATTTTTGGTAAAAGAAGATTGTAGGCAGCATAAAAGTTAAGCTAAAAAGAGCTTGATGATCGATTTTAAAAAAAATCGTAATCACCAAGCTTATTTGTCATGCCAAAATTTATAATAAAAAACATTATTCTTTTTGGGCTAAATTTGTTGACTTTATATAGTTAGCCTCT
>NZ_JBPWOS010000024.1:0-1484 GCF_055550225.1 Ornithinibacillus liuyingii
GGCACTTACCCCCAAAAGTTAGAGTAGTATATCTAACTTTTGGGGGTGTTTTTTATGTCCAAATATAGTGAGGAATTTAAAATAAAGCTTGTTATTGAATATTTGGATGGAAATCTTGGATATTTACGACTGTCGAGGAAATACAACATGCCGTCTGAAACTTCTATTAAAAATTGGGTAAAAGCTTATAAGACTCAAGGAATGGAAGGATTAAAACAAAGAAAAGGGAAGGAAGCATACTCTGTTCAATTTAAATTAGGTACGATACAATTTATGAAAGAGACAGGCGCTTCTTATCTGGAAACTGCTAATCATTTTAGATTAAACAATCCTTCATTAATTAATCGCTGGATGAAAGAGTTTAAGGAAAAAGGAGTAGAAGGCCTGAAACCAAAATCAAAGGGGCGGCCTTCGATGTCTAAGAAATCCAATATCAATAAACAAACAAAAAAAGAAGATAAAAAGTTAACACGTGAAGCAGCGTTAGAACGTGAGAATGAACTATTGCGATTAGAAATTGCTTACTTAAAAAAGCTGAGAGCTTTTCGGAAAAATCCGAATGTCTTCCTCGAAAAGCACAAGCAAAATGGGCATTCGAACTCAAAGAAGAGGGATTCAGATTAAAGGATATTTTCCTTGTTGTGGGCATTCCTGAAGCAACCTATCACTATCATGTAAAAAATTTCGGGAAAGAAGATCCAGACACAGCACTGAAAGAACTCATTACCGACCTATTTAAGAAGTTTCACGAACGCTATGGTTATAAACGAATCACAAAGGAATTAAAGAAATTAGGGCATGGTGTTAATCACAAAAAAGTGTATCGACTTATGCGCGAATTAGGATTGAAATGTGTAAAATTTATGCGGAAGTCTAGGAAATACAATTCCTATAAGGGGAATGTTGGTAAGATAGCAAAAAATCGTTTATCCCGTCGCTTTAATACTCCCATACCTCTTCAAAAACTAGTAACTGACATTACAGAATTTAAATGTCTAGGCGAAGAGAAGTTATATTTGAGCCCTATACTTGACCTTTATAATGGTGAAATTATTTCATTTGGAATCAACAACCGTCCAACGTTGGATCTTGTCATTGAATCTTTAGACCAAACAATTAAGATTATAAAGAATCACTCAACTTACCGTACCACCATCCATTCGGATCAAGGTTGGCATTATCAGCACAACAAATGGGTGAAAACATTAAAGAGAAATAAAGTATTCCAAAGCATGTCACGTAAAGCAACCTGCGCAGACAATGCTTCGATGGAGAATTTCTTTGGCATTTTAAAGCAAGAAATGTATTATGGTGAAAAACTTGTGAGCTATGAAGAATTAAAAAGAAGAATAGAAGATTATATCTACTGGTATAACAACGAACGATCAAAAGAAAAATTGACTGGACTGAGTCCGGTAGAATACCGAACTCAATCCAGTCAATCAGCTGCATAATATAAACTCTAACTTTAAGGGGTTGCCACC
>NZ_JBPWOS010000025.1:0-652 GCF_055550225.1 Ornithinibacillus liuyingii
AAGAAGCTGCTAGCTTCTGTAATTCTTTAATAGAAAAAACAGGGTATGTTTTTTCTTGACATACTGGTTGTTTTGTTCAGTTTTCAAGGAGCAAAATAAAGTCATAAAATGGTGGAGCCTAGCGGGATCGAACCGCTGACCTCCTGCGTGCAAGGCAGGCGCTCTCCCAGCTGAGCTAAGGCCCCAAATTATATTTTCTTAATGGTCGGGAAGACAGGATTCGAACCTGCGACCCCATGGTCCCAAACCATGTGCTCTACCAAGCTGAGCTACTTCCCGTAAATGGCGCGCCCGAGAGGAGTCGAACCCCTAACCTTTTGATCCGTAGTCAAACGCTCTATCCAATTGAGCTACGGGCGCTAATGGTGCCGAGGACCGGAATCGAACCGGTACGGTAGTCACCTACCGCAGGATTTTAAGTCCTGTGCGTCTGCCAGTTCCGCCACCCCGGCACTTACTATATGGAGCGGAAGACGGGATTCGAACCCGCGACCCCCACCTTGGCAAGGTGGTGTTCTACCACTGAACTACTTCCGCGTTTTATTAAATTTAAAATGGTGCGGGTGAAGGGAGTCGAACCCCCACATCCGAAGATACTAGATCCTAAGTCTAGCGCGTCTGCCAATTCCGCCACACCCGCATATTTAAATGG
>NZ_JBPWOS010000027.1:0-540 GCF_055550225.1 Ornithinibacillus liuyingii
GGTGACACGTGGAGCTGACGGATACTAATAGATCGAGGACTTAACTAACTTATTTGATATCGTTTGTTTACTCTTATTTAGTTTTCAGGGTATAATTATTTAAAAAAAACCCTTGCATTTCTCTTTGGAAATGCATATAATATATCTTGTCTTGATTTTAAGACAATGTCTGGTAGCGATAGCGAGAAGGTCACACCTGTTCCCATACCGAACACAGAAGTTAAGCTTCTCAGCGCCGATGGTAGTTGGGGCATTGCCCCTGCGAGAGTAGGACGCCGCCAGGCGGAGGATTAGCTCAGCTGGGAGAGCACCTGCCTTACAAGCAGGGGGTCACAGGTTCGAGCCCTGTATCCTCCACCATGCCGGCCTAGCTCAATTGGTAGAGCAACTGACTTGTAATCAGTAGGTTGGGGGTTCAAGTCCTCTGGCCGGCACCACTTTTCACTACGAGCCATTAGCTCAGTCGGTAGAGCATCTGACTTTTAATCAGAGGGTCGAAGGTTCGAATCCTTCATGGCTCACCATTTAAATATGCGGGTG